>NZ_CM001488.1:574048-864691 GCF_000233695.2 Desulfobacter postgatei 2ac9
TTTTGGGGCATGAGGTGGTGGGTGAGATATTTGAAATAGGGAAGGGCGTTACGGCGTATCAACCCGGTGACCGGGTGGCGGTTTATCCCATTGCTGTTTGCGGGCAGTGTTATTACTGCCGCCAGGGGCGGCATAATTTATGTGAGCACGAATTCGGGTTGGCCCACGGTATTGAAGGTGGTTTTGCCGAATATGTGCGTCTTCCTAAAGAGATTGTGAACATTGGCGGGGTCATAAAGATTCCGGATGATGTGCCGTTTGATAAAGCGGTTTTATCCGAGCCCTTATCATGCGCCATGGCGTCCCTGTCAACCTGTAAGGTGGGACCTGACCAGGTTGTAGTGATTTTGGGCGCCGGCCCCATGGGGCTCATGCACCTGAAACTGGCAAAGTGGATGGGTGCTGTTGTGATTGTTGTCGATTTACTGGAAAACCGGTTGGCGATTGCTAAAGATATGGGCGCAGACCATTGCATCAATCCAACGCAGACAAATCACATTGAAGAAATAATGAAGCTGACCGACAAGAAAGGTGCACAAGCCGTTATTGCATCCCTGGGTATCCCGTCGGTTATTGAGGAAAACTTACAGCTGACCAGAAAAGGCGGCACATTTAATATTTTCGGCGGGCCTCCGGCAGGCCATACCATATCGGTGGATCCAAGATGGCTTCATTACTGCGAAATAAATTTAACCGGGACCTTTGCGGCATCACCCAGCGATTTCAAAAAGAGCCTTGAGCTTATTATAAACAATGAAATCACCGTCGATGATCTTGTTACGGACCGGTTTACCCTTGATACCTTTTTAGAAGCCGTAGAGTGTGCCAAGAACCAGCAAATGATTCGTGGAATTGTCGAATTTTAATATACGAAAAGGAATGTCATCTTATGGACGGAAAAGAAAGACGGCTGAGAAAAATTATTAATAAAAAAACGGGACGTTCTTTGGTCCTTGCGGTTGATCACGGCATGGCGCTTGGTGCCATGACCGGTATTGTGGATATTGCCGGTACGATTCGAACGCTGGACGCTACCAACAAGGTTGATTGCTGGCTTATGACCAAAGGCATATATACCCATGCGTTTGACCCGTCAGGAGATCCGGGGGTTATCCTTCGCGCCAGCGGCGGGGCGACCATTGCCGGGCCGGAGTTGACCCGGGAGGGTCAAACCGCAGATGCCGAAGAGGCGTTGCGGCTTGGCGTGGATGCCATGGCAACCACCGCGTTTGTGGGCTCGGTATATGAGCATGAAACCCTGATCAGTATGGCCCGGATGGCAACGGAATGCCGAAAATGGGATATGCCGCTTTTAGGGGTGATTGGTCTGGGAAAAACCAATGAAGACAAAAAAAAAGATCCCAAATTCATTGCACTGGGTGCAAGGGTTGGTGCGGAGCACGGGGCGGATATCATCAAGACCTATTATACGGAAACCGATTTTGAGAAGGTTGTGGCCGGATGCCCTGTGCCGGTGATGATTGCCGGCGGGCCCAAATGTGAAACGGATCTTGACACGTTAAATATGATATATGGTGCGCTCCAGGGCGGTGCCAAAGGCATCGTCATGGGAAGAAACGTGTGGCAAAGCCCGCACCCCACCGCATTGCTGTCAGCGGTCTATGGCTTGATACATGAAGGGATGAATGTGAAAGAAGCTGCTGATCTGCTTGCCCATGAGGTTGCATTAGACCATTAAAAGACGCGAAAAAAAGCGTACATTCGAGAAGTTCATTTGTCTGAATGTACGCTTTTTTAAGTTGTTGGAATTGTTATCTTTTACATCAAATAATTACTGCAAATACTTCTGCATATATCTTTTTTCTATCAATTTGAATGAGTTTACATCCACCTGCCCGCCCGGCGCATAAAATTGGACAAGGTCATTTTTGTATGGGATTTTTTGGGCACTGCTGAATGTAAATGTCCGGGAACCGTCCTTGGTGATGATGACATAATCATAAACTCCGGAGGCAGCGTTGTAATTGCGTTGGGTCATGACACCTTCAAGAACATTGGATGCCGCCATTGCCGTTGCTCCGCCCTGCACAGCCATGGTCCCGCCTGTGCCAAGCCCGCCCGCCACCGATTGTGCTTTATAAGATTTGACCGCTCTGATCATATTGTTCATGGAATCGGTGAATGCAGCGATAATCACTTTGCCCTCGGGTGTTCTGCCATAGGCCCCTGCCGCGCCCCCGGCATGATGTCCAAACATTCCGCCCACAAGCGAGAAATCCGTATTTCTGGCACTGCCTTCAGCCGCAGCCAGCTGAACCCCGGAACGGTTTTCAATGAGCGTCAGCATGGTACTGGCATCGCTGGTTTTGAATCCACCGGCCACGGCACCGGCCACTGACCCGAGAAGCGCTCCCACAACAGCCCTGCCCCCACTGGTATCACGGGCGCTGAAAGTGATGCTCGGCGTCATGGTATAGTCTGCCGCCACCATCTGTCCCTTTCCAAAATTCGACCCACTGCGCATTTCACCGGACTGCATCAGCGCACGCTCCTCCATCATCTGGTTCATCGCCTTGCCGCGTTCAACCACCACAAAGCAATTGGACTGCTGGGCAAGGAGGCGAAGCACGGGCACGGTGGACGGCAAGCGCAGGTCTCTTGTCAAATAGTGATACCAGGGTTCATTTTTATCTTCATAAATGGCTAAAGTGCCCAAAGAAGCCGTGCAACGCTCAAGACCCTGGTTTGCGTTCTGGGCCGTTGACCCGCCGGCAGCGCCTGTGGCGGTTGTTTTTGCGCCACTGTCGCCGGTTGACATTGAAGACATACACCCTGCCGTCATAAAGAATAGAATACAGGCTGCCACTAAAATTAAATTTGTTTTCCTGTTCATGCAAATTCTTCCTTATAAATTATTTGTATAAAAAATTGAAAGACCCTAAAAAATCAATTTTCTTTCATGAAAACGAACGAATGAAGGACCTTATAAATAATAGTATTGATAGTATGATAGCGTCTTTTGTTTTGTCAAGAATTAAGACAGGATAGCAATTACAAGCTGTGAAAATACCCTTGACAGAAAGGGCCTTCGTCTTTATTGTACTCGAAAGTCATTTTCTGACTATCTGGTCATTTATTTAACCGATATAGTCAGGAGATGTTTTTGTTTTTCCCCACAGGAATGATGGCGGGGGCAACCCAAGGAAACATTCAATGAATTTGCCCACAAGAAGAAAAGAGATGATGAACCGCCTGCTCAAGGAGCAGGTGGTAAAAACCGTGCTGGCAATGATCCATGAAGGGACACCCGTTACCATGGACAAGGTGGCGTTCAGGTGCGGTGTGTCCAAAGGAACCGTGTACAATTATTTTAAAAACAAAAAAGACCTGTTGAACACTGTCCATGAGGCTGTGATCATTCCCATTAAAAAGGAATCATGCAAAATATTTGAAAAAAAGATTCCACCCATGGAAAAAATATACGGGTTCGTGGAGAATGTGTTTAATTTTCAGAAAGAGTACCCACTTTATTTTAAATTTATCCAGAGCCAGCGTTCGGCAGCTGCTGCCGTCACCGAGCGCATGGATCTCATCATCATCCCCCTGGTTAACATCTGCCGGGAAGGCATGCACCAGGGGCAGTTTATGGATGCGGACCCCTATGTCATGGCAGCCATGATATTCGGTACGGTGGTGGGTCCTTTGGAGTCCCTGACTTACCGGGAGGATGCGCTCCAGGATTTGGAAAAACTCAAACAGGAAATAGTCCGCTTTCTGGACAAAAGTATACTTAAGGAACAGGAGAGATCGTTATGAAGCGTTTTTTGCTTGGTTTTATCACGGCCGTACTCATTGGCGGCGGATACTTGTATTTTACGGGACAGCTTTCGCTGCCGTGGGCAGGGGCAAAAAAAAGCCAGGCGTCACCCCAGCCCCAGCAGACACATGCTCAGTCTGCCCAGGCCCGTCCCCCGGTTGAAGTGGCGGTTTATACGGTCAAGCCCCAGGAAGTTGTATTGACTAAGGATCTGGCCGGCAGAACGTCTGCATACCAGGTGGCTGAAATTCGTCCCCAGGTAACAGGCATCATACTTAAACGGATGTTTACCCAGGGCAGTTTGGTTAACAAAGGGCAGCAGCTTTATCAAATTGATCCCTCCACCTACAAGGCCGCATATGAATCTGCAGCCGCGAGTCTGGTTCGCGCCGAGGCCGACGTCAAGGCAGCGGAGCCCAAACTTGCCCGGTACAGCCGGTTGGTTAAAATGGGCGGTGTCAGCCGCCAGGTTTATGACGATACCGTGGCAGCCCTGGCCCAGGCCAAGGCTGACGTGGCTGTTGCCAAAGCAAATCTGGCCACCGCAAAAATCAATCTGGACTATACCAAGGTGTTTTCGCCTATATCCGGGCGCATCGGCAAGTCATCGGTGACCGAAGGCGCTTTGGTGACGGCCAATCAAACTACCGCCCTCGCTGTGGTGCAGAATCTGGACCAGATTTATGTAGACGTAAACCAGTCCAGCGAGGAGCTCATGGCGCTTAAGAAAGGCCTGAACAATTCTGAACAGAACTCTATGGTCAGCCTGTTCATCGGAAAGGAGAGCACCCCCTATGACCTGAAGGGCAAACTGCTGTTCTCCGATGCCACGGTGGACCAGGGCACCGGGATGGTCCAGTTGAGGATACTGTTCCCCAACCCTGAAAAGGAACTTCTGCCGGGCCTGTTTGTCCGTGCCAGGGTAGAGCAGTCCCGCCAGGATAAAGCCATTGCCGTTCCCCAGCAGGCTGTGGTGCGCAATGCGGACGGGTCTGTTTCCGTGTGGGTTGTGAATGAGCAAAATACGGTTGAATATCAGCCGGTTGAAGTCTCTCAGGCAGTCAAGGACCAGTGGGTGGTCTCTGCCGGCCTCTCCCCCGGTGACCGGGTGGTGGTTGAGGGGTTGCAGAAAATCAGCCCCCAGGCCAAGGTTACGACCGTGGAATACAAAGCATCCACCAACTCATGATAGCAGGATAAAAACATGTCTCGTTTTTTTATAGATCGGCCCATCTTTGCATGGGTTATTGCAATTGTCATCATGCTGTCCGGGCTGTTTGCCGTGCTCACTCTGCCGGTGGAACAATATCCCAAGATTGCCCCGCCCAGCATTACCATTTCAACCATGTACCCAGGCGCCTCCGCCCAGGTGGTGGAAGACAGTGTCACCCAGGTCATTGAGCAGGCCCTGACCGGCATTGATTATTTAAGATATTTCTCTTCATCCAGTGAATCCAGCGGCCAGCTCACCATCAGCCTGACCTTTGAACCGGAAGCGGATCCGGATATTGCCCAGGTTCAGGTGCAGAATAAAATATCAAAAGTGGAAAGTCTGCTGCCCCAGGAAGTTCAGCAGCAGGGCCTGACCGTCCAGAAGGCCTCTGACAGCTTTCTTTTGTTGGTCGGATTGTACTCCGAAGACGGCACCTATAGGGGTGATGATCTCTCCGATTATCTTAAATCCAACATGGCGGATCCGGTTTCCCGCGTACAGGGGGTGGGCGATTTAACCGTGTTCGGCTCCCAGTACGCCATGCGGATATGGGTTAATCCGGAAAAACTCAACGCGTTTAGCCTGATGCCCTCGGATGTTGTTTCTGCCATCCAGGCGCGAAACGCCGACGTCTCATCCGGTCAGCTTGGCGGTGCCCCGGCCATCAAAGGCCAGCAGATCAATGCCGTTGTGACGGCCCAGTCCAAACTGCAGACGGTGGAAGATTTTGAAAAGGTTTTGGTCAAGGTCAACCCGGACGGATCCCAGGTCCGGGTGAAGGATGTGGCCAAAGTGGAAAAGGGACCTGAAAGATACGGGTTCAACACCCGATATAACCGGAATCCTGCCGCAGCCATGGCTATCAGTCTTGCCACCGGCGCCAATGCCCTTGATACGGCCGAACGGGTCAAAGATAAAGTTAAGGAATTAAGCCAGTTCCTGCCTCCGGGACTGGAAGTTATTTTTCCCTATGATACCACGCCCTTTGTCCGGCTCTCCATCGAAGAAGTTGTCAAGACCCTGTTAGAAGCCATTGTGCTGGTGTTCCTGGTCATGTATCTGTTTTTGCAAAGCTTTCGGGCAACGTTAATCCCAACCATTGCGGTGCCGGTGGTATTGCTCGGCACTTTTGCCGTTTTGTCGGCATTTGGGTTCAGTATCAATACATTGTCCATGTTTGCCATGGTCCTTGCCATCGGGCTTCTGGTGGATGATGCCATTGTTGTGGTTGAAAACGTGGAGCGGGTGATGTCCGAAACCGGTAAATCCCCCAAAGAAGCCACCCGGGAGTCCATGGATCAGATCACCGGCGCCCTTGTGGGTATTGCCATGGTGCTGTCTGCGGTGTTTATTCCCATGGCGTTTTTCTCCGGCTCCACCGGTGCCATCTATCGTCAGTTTTCACTGACCCTGGTATCGGCTATGGCGCTTTCAGTGCTTGTGGCCCTGGTTTTGACCCCTGCGCTTTGCTCCACACTGCTCAAACCTGTGAAAAAAGGGCACCATGAACATAAACGCGGCTTTTTCGCCTGGTTCAACAAAGGCTTTGACCTCAGCAAGGCCATGTATAAATCCAGTGTCAGGTATTCAGCCTCCCGGGCGGTAAGATTCCTGGTCGTCTATGCACTGATCATTGTGGGACTGATTTACATTTTTAAAGGGATCCCCACAGGATTTTTGCCTGACGAAGATCAGGGCATGATGATGACCATCATCTCCGCCCCGCCGGGTGCGACCATGGAACGGACCCAGAAGGCCGTAAATAAGGTGGAAGACTACTTTCTGGACCAGGAGAAAGGTAATGTAAAAGGTCTGTTCACCGTAGTCGGCTACAGCCATTCCGGCCGGGGCCAGAATGTGGCCATGGGCTTTATGAACCTTACGGACTGGTCCCTGCGTCACCGGCCCGACCAGAAAGCCGCCGCAATTGCAGGCCGGGCCATGGCCAGTATGTTCAGCATCAAGGACGCATCCGTCTATGCCTTTATTCCGCCGGCCATCCTGGCCCTGGGCGATGCCACCGGGTTTGACTTTGAGCTGGTGGATCGTGGGGGATTAGGTCATACTGCATTGATGAACGCCAGAAACCAGATGCTGGGAATGGCTGCTCAGAATCCCAAGCTGGTCGGTGTCCGCCCCAACGGATTGTCTGATGTGCCGCAGTACAAGCTGCACATTGATTATGAAAAGGCCGAAGCTTTGGGCGTGACCACGGCCAATATTACCAATGTGCTCCAGACCGCCTGGGGCTCATCCTATGTCAATGATTTCATGGACGGCAACCGGCTCAAAAAAGTATATATCCAGGGGGATCAAGGATCGCGCATGCTCCCCGAAGATATTGACAGATGGCATGTGCGGAATAACCAGGGCACCATGGTGCCGTTCTCTTCATTCACCTATGGCGAGTGGACCTATGGATCTCCAAGGTTGGAACGGTATAACGGCACCTCTTCGGTGGAGATATTAGGCGCACCGGCCCCGGGGGTTTCCTCGGGTGAAGCCATGACTATTGTTGAGGATATGGCCCAGAAACTGCCCAAGGGAATTTTTCTGGAATGGACGGGCCTCTCCTATGAAGAGCGGATGGCCGGTTCCCAGAGCGGAATGCTTTACGCCATATCCCTTTTGTTTGTGTTCCTGTGTCTGGCCGCCCTTTATGAGTCCTGGTCCATTCCATTTTCGGTCATGCTGGTTGTGCCTTTGGGTATTATCGGATCCGTGGTGGCCACCAAGTTGGCGGGATTAAGCAATGACGTCTATTTTCAGATTGCGCTGCTTACCACGGTGGGGCTTGCAGCCAAAAATGCCATTCTCATTGTCGAGTTTGCAAAAAGTCTGTACGAAAGCGGGATTGAACTGGTTCAATCGGCAGTCATAGCCGCAGAGCTCAGGCTTCGACCCATCCTGATGACCTCCTTTGCGTTTATTCTGGGTGTGACACCGCTTGCCATTTCCGACGGTGCGGGTTCTGCCAGCCAGAACGCCATCGGCATCGGTGTTATCGGCGGCATGCTGGCAGCCACAACCCTGGCGATTATCTTTGTTCCTCTCTTTTTCGTCCTCATTGAACGAGGCAGTGAAAAGAAAAAACAGGCCAAAATAGGCCAAGGAGAATGAATGATGATATATAGATTAATTACGGTAATCCTTGCCGCTCTCATACTTTTTACTGCCGGCTGCTCATTTATTCCAGAATACAGACCGCCGGAAATGCCGGTGTCCGACGCCTGGTCAGGCACAGACCCAAAAGAAGATGCACTGTCCGGCCACGCCGCAGCAGATATCGTCTACCAGGATTACTTTACTTCCCGGACCTTGCAGGAGATCATTGCCATGGCTCTGGAAAACAACCGTGATCTGAAGGTGGCTCTGCTTAATATTGAACAGGCAAAGGCTGCCTACAGGATACAGAAATCCGATGAACTGCCTGTCATTGCAGGCAGCACAGGCTTAAACCGCCAGGGTATTGCCGAAGACAGCAGTTCTTTGGGAAAGCCGTATACCACAGATACATCCATGAGTGTGGGACTGGGCCTCACGGCCTATGAACTTGATCTTTTCGGCCGGGTTAAAAGCCTGAGCCAAAGTGCGCTTGAAACCTATCTTGCGACCCGGGAAGCGGCATCAAGCACCCGCATTGCCCTGGTGGCGCAAACCGCAGACGCTTATGTCAACCTTTTGGCCCAAAGAAAGCTGCAGCATCTTGCCGAGGAGACCTACAAGGCCCAGAAATCCACATATGATGTAATCAAGACCCAGTATGACGCAGGCTCCACAGACCAGCTTGCCCTGGCCCAGGCCGCAACATCCACAGAGAGTGCCAAAGCCTCCATTTACGAGTACAAACGGCTGGTCTCCCAGGCGGAAAACGCCCTGGTGTACCTTGCAGGCCCCGGGGTATATGATCTTATCAATGCCTTTGCCCCCCCCCCTTCTGAAACAATTGACGACATCGGCGTTCTGACTCAACTGCCGGCGGGGCTTCCCTCTCAAATTCTCCTGGATAGACCGGATATCCAGGCTGCTGAGCATCAGTTAAAGGCTGCGAATGCAGACATTGGCGCGGCCCGGGCAGCCATGTATCCCACCATAAGCCTGACCGGCTCCTTCGGGTTTGCCGCCCAGGGGCTTTCCTATCTGTTTGATCCGTCCAGAAGCCTTTCCTGGGCCTTTTCTCCCAATCTCACCATTCCCATCTTCAATCGGGAAGGGCTCAAGGCCAGCCTGGATGTCGCCACTGTTGGCGAAAAAATTGCGGCAGCCCAGTATGAAGGCGCCATTCAGACAGCCTTCAGGGAAGTGGCAGACCAGCTGGCGGCGCGCAAACACTACAAAGGTCAGCTGGATGCCCAGAATGCATTGGTGTCGGCCAGCCAGAAAGCTTACGATCTGTCCAAGGCCAGGTATGACAACGGCGTAGATGATTTCCTCACGGTTCTGGATTCCCAGCGCTCCCTATTCAGCGCTGAGCAGGGAGCCATTGTCCTGAAGCAGGCTTACTTAAGCAATTTGATTAACCTTTACAAGGTCATGGGCGGCGGAAAAATCGATACGTCCAACGCCAATTAATCGGTCATGAGTCCCAACCGGGGTCGTGAAGCTCTTTTAACCCGTATGCTGGAGGGGTTCAAGGTGGACGGGATTGTGGATCTCACCTGACAGGCTTGTCACACCTATACTGTTGAAGCCTTCCAGAGCCGGGAATTTAGTGTTGCAATTTTCGGCTGGAAATGTTAATTTTAAAATATTTTTATTTTCCTTTTTGTCCCAACCTTTTGCATATAATGCTTGGATAATATTTTTTCCTGCTGTACCAACTTGTACAATCTGTTAGTCTAACAAAATAATAACAAAAAAGGAGAACAATAATGAAGGATCAGAACAATAAGCTCACAACCAATGCTGGGGCTCCGGTACCGGACAATCAGAACGTCATGACCGCTGGTCCTCGCGGCCCTCAGTTGCTCCAGGATGTCTGGTACCTGGAAAAAATGGCCCATTTTGATAGAGAGGTAATTCCCGAGCGACGGATGCATGCTAAGGGTTCCGGAGCTTATGGAACTTTCACCGTAACCCACGACATCACCCAATACACCCGCGCCAAGATCTTTTCTGAGATCGGTAAAAAAACTCAATTGTTTGCACGCTTTTCCACCGTGGCCGGAGAACGGGGCGCTGCAGACGCAGAGCGTGATATTCGTGGTTTTGCACTTAAATTTTACACCGAGGAAGGCAACTGGGATATGGTGGGGAATAATACACCGGTCTTCTTTTTACGCGATCCTCTCAAATTTCCAGACCTTAACCATGTCGTACATCGTGACCCTCGCACCAACCTCCGCAGTGCTAAAAACAACTGGGATTTTTGGACTTCCCTGCCCGAGGCATTGCATCAAGTGACAGTGGTTATGAGTGATCGCGGAATTCCAGCAAGCTTCCGCAATATGCATGGATTCGGCAGTCATACATTCAGCTTTATTAACGCTAAAAACGAGCGTTACTGGTGCAAATTTCATTTCCGCACCCAACAGGGCATCAAAAACCTAACCGATAAGGAAGCTGAAGCAGTAATCGGGAAATGTCGTGAAAGCAATCAACGCGACCTATACTACAGTATTGAGAATGGAGAATTCCCGCGCTGGACCATGTTTGTCCAGATTATGACCGAAGAAGAGGCCACCAAGCTTCCTTACAATCCTTTTGATTTGACGAAAGTCTGGTACAAAAAGGATTTCCCGCTAATTGAGGTCGGTTTTTTTGAGCTTAACAAAAACCCGGAGAATTATTTTGCTGAAGTCGAACAATCGGCTTTCAATCCAGCCAGTGTGGTTCCGGGGATTAGCTTCTCGCCAGATAAGATGCTTCAGGGCAGACTTTTTTCCTATGGAGATACTCAACGTTACCGGTTAGGTGTCAATCACCATCTCATCCCGGTAAACAAAGCCCGTTGTCCCTTCCATAGTTACCACCGCGACGGTCAAATGCGGGTGGACGGCAATTATGGTTCAACCCTTGGCTACGAGCCAAACAGCTATGGTGAATGGCAAGAACAGCCAGACTTCTCCGAGCCGCCTCTGGCATTGAGCGGTGCAGCAACTCACTGGAACGCACGCGAGGATGACAGTGATTACTATACCCAGCCCGGAAAGCTTTTTCGTTTGATGAGTAATGAGCAACAGGAGGTTCTGTTTGGCAACACTGCCCGTGCAATGGACGATGCCCCGGAGATGATTAAAATCCGTCATATCGGCAACTGTTTGAAGGCCGATCCGGCCTACGGAGAAGGAGTGGCCAAGGCACTGGGCATTTCGTTGGACAAAGTTCCAAAATAGATAAAATAGGGGACAATCCACGATTTTCTAATTGTATCTTCTTTCAAACTATCCATATAGGGTGGGCAAAAGCGCAGCGTTGCCCACCATTGTATGTATAATATTTTGTGCCTGAACGATAAATCAGATGGGCTTCAAGTTTATGGACAACGGGTGGGCACAAAAAAAACGTTCCCACCCGACTGCGCTCCTGATTAATGAAGAAAACTAAACAATAAACAGGTATAACGATTTATTATGGCTCATGTCTGCCTACAAGTCCGGTGGAAGGAGAAAATTTTTCAGGCTGTTTAAATACATATCAAACCCCTTAATAAAAATATCGTTGTGATTTGCGCCGGGAATCATCAAAAGGTCTTTGTCGGCAGACGGGCAAAGGTTATAAAGCACTTCTCCTTGTGAAAAGTCGATAATATGGTCAAACTGTGCATGAATAATTAAAAGCGGTTTGTTCCAATGCTTGATTTTATCGGCATTGCCGAATCCTTGTGATTCCTGAAAACCGATCATGTCAGGATCAAGCCCAAGGGTTTTCAAAAGCGGGGCTGCATGGGCAAATCCGCTTTCGATGATCAGCCTGTCAATGCTGTCCTGGCGGGTGGCAGCCAACTCCAGAGCCGATGCACTCCCAAGGGAACGGCCCATAACAGTAAGAGAACCTGTGAAATTGAGATTTTTAAGTTCGTTAACGACAAAATCCAGAATTGTGTGGCAGTCCAGAAGCATTGAAAAGACCGTGGGCGAGCCTGAGGATTTACCGTATCCCCGGTAATCCACCACCAGGAAGTTGATGCCCATACGGTTGAAAATGGGGCCAAGATCATCATAGTCGGATACGATCTCGCCATTGCCGTGAAAGAAAAGGATGTTGGGAAATGACCGATCTGCGAGGTGAAAGGCCGCTCCGACTTCAATATCCTGATCAACCGGAATAAAATGCTCCTTTTCGGAAACTGCCTTTTTCGAAGTATCACGCCTTGGGTGAAACAAAAATTGAAGCACCTGGGGCTGATCCAGGGCCGCGTATGGATTGGTATGACTTTTTTTCATTGGATTCTCCTTGTCTGTCTCTTTTGCAGGGTTTCGTCTTAACATTATTTAAACCTGACTTTTGCTTAACTTAACCGAAAAAATGGCCTAAGACAATTATTGGGGTGCGACCTCGATCGTTTCAGGGGCTTGTTAGGCGAATGAAGGTTATGCTAAGTATTTGCTGTATTCAAAAAGAATTCACCATAAAGAGGAGATCTGATGAGCAGTCAAATACCTACACGTGACGCAGCCTTGGCGCTTCTAAAAAAATACAACACGAGTCAGAGCCTTATCAAACACGCATTTGCCGTCAAAGAGCGTTATGGACATGAAAGCCAAATCGGTCAAGAAAAAGTGGAAAGACAAAAGTTTTGCGGCGGGCGTTGATCGATCAATTATCCAGAAAGGCGCGGATATGTTGGGGGTTGAATTGGGCGACCTGATTAGGGATACGATCATGGGAATGCGTGAGGTTGCCGTTGAGATAGGGTTGAAAGGAGACGACTAATATGGAGTGCAAGCAAGATAAAGCCGGGGAAAGGGAGCTATTATTGACTCTTGATGGAGATTTTAACAGCTGAAATGACCCGAATTTAAATTTTTCAAACTCATGAAATCAATGGAACGACATCATGTCGCGATTGCCATGTTGGGTACGGATGTGGTTACCATTAAGCCGGGGCGCCGGAAACTTTTGCTCCGGGCTTGGGCAGGAGGAAATGAGACCGTTTGGCAGCAGTCAGTACTTAATTGTTGGCCGAACATATCCTCGGCAGGCGCTGAACCTGCGGTCAAAAGCAGAGATAAGCGCCGTTAAATACAGGAAAATAAAATTCGTCATATGAGGGAGCGGTGAATTTGACAGCATTATATAAAGGCCATTTTATCGACACGCCCACACCGGGGCAGTTCAGGGTAAGAAAAGATGCTATCGCCATCGTTGAGGATGGCAAGCTCCTCTCCCTGGAGAGGGAGGTACCGGCTCAGTTTTCGTCTCTTCCTGTAAAGGACTCGGGAGCGGGGGTGGTTATTCCTTCTTTTATTGATCTCCATGTCCATGCGCCCCAGCATATGCAGATGGGGGTGGGGCTGACTCTCGGACTGCTCGATTGGCTGGAAAATCATACGTTTCCCCGGGAGTCCCGCTTTGCCGACGAAGCGTATGCCCGGTCGCTTTATCCCTTGTTTGCCGCCGAACTGCTGCGGCAGGGCAGCCTCCGGTCTGTGGTTTACGGTACGGTTCATTTGGAATCGACCCTGATTCTGGCGCAAGCCCTGGAAAAGGCCGGACTGATTGCTTTTGTGGGCAAGGTCAACATGGATCGGAATGCGCCCGATGATCTTAAGGAGACCTCCGAAGCCTCCTTCAAAGGCAGTGAGGAATTCTGCCGGAGATTGGCGGGTCAGGGCAGGGTCCGGCCCATAGTTACCCCTCGTTTTGCGCCGAGCTGCACGAAAAAGCTCATGAAAGAGTTGGGCCGGCTCTCTCAACGGTTGAATCTGCCGGTCCAGTCTCATCTTGCCGAAACCCTCACCGAAGCGCAATGGGTCTCCCAGCTCTTCCCGGAAAGTCGCAGCTATACCGATGTGTATAATGACTGCGGCCTCCTGGGACCGGCGAGTTTGATGGCCCACGCCATCTTCTTAAATGATGAGGAGATCAATCTGATCATGGAGCGGGAATCCACACTGGTTCACTGCCCCAGCGCCAATATCAATTTGGGCAGCGGCATCATGCCTCTGGGACGTTATTTGGACAGGGGTGTCAACCTGGGGCTGGGTTCCGATGTGGGCGCCGGGCACACCCTTGCCATGTATCGCTCGGTTGTTCAAGCGGTACAGGCTTCCACGCTGCTTCGGATTTTGCGGCCCGAAGAGAATCACAGAGCGGTAACCCTTTCGGAAGCCTTTTATTTGGCCACCATGGGAAATGGTAAATTTTTCACCCGCCAGGGATGGGTGCCTTGCGGTGCCTTTGAGCCGGGCATGAGTTTTGACGCCCTTGCCATTGATATGGGACTGCCTGAAGCGGTAGATTTGTCTCCCCTCAATCAATTGGAGCGGTTCCTTTACGCCGGAGACGACAGGCATATTAAAACAAGGATTTTAGCAGGTAGGCAATTATGAAAAAAAGCTGTCGATTTATTTTAAATGACAAAGAGATGGACCTTTGCCTGTCGCAGGGCCGGTCGGTCCTGGATCTTCTGAGAAAAGATTTGGGACTGTACGGAACCAAAGAAGGCTGCCGGGAAGGTGAGTGCGGCGCCTGTACAGTGATACTGGGACGATTCCCCCTGGTTGGCTATCGGCCTATGCCTTCCTGTCTTATGCCGGCAGGACAGATCAGCAACACCCATCTTGTGACCATAGAGGGACTTCAGGGGGAGAGACCCAATCGACTCCAGCAAGCCTTTATCAATCAGGGCGCGACCCAGTGCGGATTTTGTACCCCCGGATTCATCCTCTCCCTCACCGGTTATCTTCTGGAGGGGAGGACCGTTACCCTCCAGGACGCTGTGGATGCCCTGGACGGCAATCTCTGCCGATGTACCGGCTACGGATCCATTCGCCGGGCCGTGGCGCAGATCGTTGAACCTTTGTTGGGTAAGGTTCCTTCCCTTCAGGGACTGATTGAACTGGACCTGCTTCCTGCCTATTTTGCCACGATCCCTCAGAGACTTGCCAAGCTGAGAGGTAACTGCCTGGCTGATTCGCCGGATTTGACCTTTGAAGGGGGTGAAAAAGATCGGCTTCTTATTGCGGGGGGCACCGATCTGTATGTTCAACAGGGAGACGCCCTGAATAAGTCGAAACCCCGGTTCCTCATACCCGAATCCGAGCCTATCCGGGTAAAGGAAGGGATGATAGAAATCGCCGCATCAGCCTCCATGGAGCAGTTGCTGCGGGATCCTCACTTAATTGATCAATTTCCCGGGTGGCGTGAAAAGCTCATAGTCATGGCCTCCCATATTATACGGAATCGGGCCACTATAGGGGGCAATCTGGTCAATGCCTCACCCATTGCGGACTGTGCCGTTCTTCTGCTCGCCTTGGATGCCCAAATCCAATTGGTTTCGTCCAAAGGTTTCCGACGTCGACTGCCTCTAAGGGAGTTCTTTCTGGGCTATAAAGAGTTGGACCTCAACAGCGATGAGCTTGTGGAATCCCTCTTGGTGACAAAACAGGATGGCGCCCAATTATGGAACTACACCAAGGTGAGCAAGAGAAAACGTCTGGATATCGCCGGCTGCAACTCTGCGGCGGTTTTTACGGTTAATAACCAGGCATTGGCTTCTGTTGGTTTGGCTTTTGGCGGTGTGGCACCTATCCCCTTTACAGCCCGTCAGACCATGGCGTGGCTTAGGGAAAAACCCCTGACCAGGGAAACATTTCTGGGCTCCATGGAAGTCCTGCAGGAAGAGATCAGTCCCATAGACGATATTCGGGGGAGTGCCGAGTATAAAAGGCGATTGGCTTGTGCCCTGATGGCGGATCACTATCTGCACTGTTTTTCCGATACCTGTTCCTACGGCGATTTTGTAAAAGGAGGGGTGCTATGATCAATCCTGATACCACCTATCATGTGATGGGGCTTACCCGCTATGTGGATGACAGGGATTTTCCCGCCCGTGGATTGCACTGTGTTGTCTTCTTCTCTCCCTTAGCCAGGGGAAAAATTCGGAATTTGGATATTTCCGCCGCCCGGAAGGTTCCGGGAGTGGCGTTCATCCTTACCGCAAAGGATATTCCCGGGGAAAATCAGATCGGCGGCATAATTCAGGACGAACTCCTCTTGGCCGAGGATGAGGTGACCTTTGCGGGTATGCCGGTGGCCGCGGTTTATGCCTGGACTGAGGAGGCCGCCCGGGATGCGGTGGGATTTATTAAAATCGACATTGCCGAAGAAACCCCTGTTCTGAATCCCCGGGAGGCCTACAACCGGAATCAATTGATTGCCCCGGTACGATCCTTTACCCTGGGCGATGTGGAAGAGGGCATTGCGTCTGCAGTATATGTCGTCAAGGGAGAGGCCGAATCGGGCGCCCAGGAGCATTTTTACCTGGAGGGCCAGGGCACCGTAGCGACTCCCTCGGAGGAGGGCAATCTCCATCTGGCTTCCAGTACCCAGGCCCCCACTATGGTGCAGCGATGCGTTGCCAGGGTTTGCGGATTGCCCATGAACAGGATTGAAGTAGATGTTCGGCGACTGGGAGGAGGCTTTGGGGGCAAGGAGATCCAAGCCAATACCTGGGGCTGTTTTGCCGCCCTGGGGGCTCAAAAATCAGGTGTTCCATGCCGTATGGTTTTAAGACGTTCCGATGATATGCGGGCCACGGGCAAACGGCATCCCTATAGCTCTGATTTTACCCTGGCCCTGGATGGGGCGGGAAAATTTTTGGCCTTCAAGGTTATCTATTATCAGAATGCCGGAGCGGCGGCCGACTTGTCCACTTCTGTTTTGGAAAGAACCCTCTTCCACGCCACCGCATCCTATTATGTACCCAACGTACATGCCACAGCAGCTTCCTGCCGCACCAATATAACCCCTAACACCGCCTTCCGGGGATTCGGCGCTCCCCAGGCCATGTTCGTCTTTGAAGCAGCCATCCGGGAGGCATCCCGAATAAGCGGGATCTGCGTAGAAACACTGCAGCGCAAAAATCTGATTAAAACGGGAGATTGTTTTGCCTATGGCATGGCGGCGGAAAATGCCCGGGCCGAGCGCTGTTGGGACAAGGCATATGCGCATTATGACCTTGAGAAACGGATGCGTGTCATTGACGACGCCCGAAGGAAAGAGAAGAATTCTTCCGGTCAAGTCTCCCGCTACGGCAGAGGGTATGCCCTGATGCCCGTATGTTTCGGCATAAGCTTTACCACCATATTTTTAAACCAGGCCCGGGCGCATATCCACGTTTACACGGACGGTAGCGTGGGCGTAAGTACGGGGGCTGTGGAAATGGGGCAGGGGGTAAACCACAAAATCCGCGAAATCGTCGCCGACAGCCTGGGGATCGCTCCTGAGCGGGTTAAGCTCGAATCCACCAATACCACGCGCGTTTCCAATACCAGTCCCACCGCTGCCAGCAGCGGAACCGACCTGAATGGGGCGGCCGCCCTGATGGCCTGTGAGATGATAAAAGAGCGCCTCTTTAAATTTATGGCCGATGAATATCAATGTGTATGGGAGGATTTTTCACTTAGAGACGGCCGGTTATATAGAGAGGAGAAAGTCTGTGGGCTCGGTTGGGAGGATTTGGTGATGCAAGCCTATGGTTCTCGGGTGCAGTTAAGCGCCGAAGCCCACTATTCCACGCCGGACCTTCACTTTGATACATCTGTCGAGAAGGGTCGTCCCTTTGCCTACCATACTTACGGAACAGCCTATTTTGAGGCCGAAGTGGACCGCTTACTGGGAACCTACACGATAGAAAAGGCCTATGTGGTGCATGACCTTGGGCGATCTATAAATCCCCTCATTGATCTTGGCCAGGTTGAAGGCGGCATGGTTCAGGGGATTGGATGGGTGACCATGGAAGAGATGCGTTACAGCGAGGCGGGCAGACCCCTTACGGCCACTGCGGGAACTTATAAAATGCCTGATATCTCTTCCGCCCCTTTGGATATGAAAGTAAAATTTTTGGAGGATGCACATAACGACAGAGCCGTTAAGGGTTCCAAGGCCGTGGGGGAGCCTCCCTTTATGTACGGAATCGGGGCTTTTTTTGCCATAAAGATGGCCGCCGGTAGTGAGAACGCTTCCTATTGCGCGCCCATTACGCCCGAGCGTTTGTTTATGGAATTGAGGGAAGGGGTATAGGGTTAGGTTCTTATGATCATTTTGCTTCAACAATATTGTCTGTCCAGGTGCCATGGACAAAAAAGAGCGAAAAGAGATCATCAAGGGGTTTGGCCGACTGATCAAGCGGTATAAGGATATCTACATCCCGGGACCGGATGTGGGGACCAATGACCAGGACATGAAAATTTTCGCCATTGAAAACGGGATTGATAACGTGGTTTCCAAGCCGGCGGACATGGGCGGGAACCGGATTGACGAACTGGGCGCAGCCGCCAGGGGGGTAGTTGCGGCGTTCAATGCCCTGGTAGAGCATCTTCCCCGCCTCAGGGAACTGCCCCAGTTTAAAACCATGGAGATCCCCCCTGTCGGGGAACTGGATGTACTCATCCAGGGCTTCGGGGCCGTAGGGGCAAATACCGCAAGGCTCTTCCATGAGAACACCCGCAACTACCGGCCCAGGATAAAGGGCATCAGCGACGCCACAGGCTATCTGCTCAATCCGGACGGTCTGCCCTGGTCCCAATTGTTCAGTATGTGGAAAACCCTGGGGAACGTTGCCGGGGCGTATTACCACGAACGGATCATGCACGGTTCTCATCCGGTGGGCTCTAAAACCGTCTTTTCCAACAACCCGGACAACCTGCTCACCGAGTCGGCCTTCTGCCTGATTCCGGCCTCACCCGTGTTTAATTATCTGGACGTTTCCCCTATAACCTCCCCCTCCATGACCTGCGACCGGATGGGAAAATGGCAAATGATTGTGGAAGGGGCCAACACCTATTCCCCGGATCCGGCCCGGAAAGCCCAGCGTCGACGGATGGAGCGTCATGTTTTTCGGGACAGGGGGATACTCATTGCTACCGATTACCTGGTCAATGCAGGAGGGGTCATCTATGCGGCCCATGAACGGATTATTCCCGCCAATATGAAAGAACTCATCCAGGGGTTGTGCCGGGACGGGGAGAGCCTGCCCTGTGAAGTGGCGGAAAAGATATCGGTACGGCGGATTGCATCAAAAGAAAAATCCAAAACCGCCAGGGATGTTATGGCTCCGGCACCCGTCATCGGCCTGAACAAGCAGATAACAGATGCCGCCGAACTTCTGGTGGAGAGCCATGTATCTATTGTTACGGTAGTCTCGGAAAAGGGTCGGCCCATCGGCATCGTGACCAATTGGGACATCACCCGGGCCACAGCCCTGAAACTGCCCATGGATGCCCCGTTGACAAAAATTATGACCACATTTCGGGGGATATCCTGGCCAGGAAAACCTTGTTCCGCCTGCTTCAGACAGAAGGCTGAAGACTGGGGATCAATCGTCCGGGCGCTATCTAAAATGCTGCAAATCGGCTGATCCCCGCGTCTTTAGCCTCTTTGACAGCTTTGTTGAATTCAGTCACAGAGACACGCCTTGCTAATTCTTTCACGTGGAGCGCCTTCCCACAAGGGCGATATTGATCCATGATGTTGACATAGGTGTTTTTTGAGACATGGTTGGCAATAAATGACATCACCTCCCCGGTCCCGGCCATCCCGGAGGGCATGACCAGGTGTCTGAGCAGTAACCCTCGTGTGGCAATACCGTTTTCATCAAGCTGCAGATCGCCAACCTGTCGATGCATTTCGATAACGGCTTTTGCGGCTATTTGGGGATAATCCGGCGCATTGCAGGTTTGTTCGGCAATAGCCGGATCCCAAAATTTAAAATCCGGCATATAAATATCGATCACTCCCTCCAGCAGTTTTAACGTTTCCACCTTGTCGTATCCGCTGGAATTATATACCAGGGGTATCCTTAATCCCCCGTCAATCGCCATATCAAGGGCAGACAAAATCTGTGGCACCACATGGGTGGGGGTCACAAAATTAATGTTATGGCAACCGTTATTCTGCAGGATCAACATCATGCCGGCCAACTGCCCGAGTCCACACTCCTCTCCGTTTCCCTCGTGACTGATATCGTAATTCTGGCAAAAATTACATTTCAAGTTACAGTGGGTGAAAAAAATGGTGCCGGAGCCAAAAGCCCCGACCAATGGGGGTTCTTCCCCAAAGTGGGGATTAAAACTGGAAACAACCGCTTCTTCACCGGTAGAGCACTCACCCAACTCCCCGGAAAGACGGTCGACCTTACACGCTCTAGGACAAAGCTCACAGGATTTTAACAGATGTCGCGCTTTATTGATTTTATCCCGGAGCAGTCCTTTCTCTTTGGTCTCAATATAGGCTGGTTGAAAGGCTGCCATTGCATGCTCCTTTACCTTCTGGTGTCAATATATGAACTCGTAAAGTCATCTATAGAAAACTATTTATCATGTCAAGGCTGATCTGGCATCGAAACCCCAACCGGGCACAGTCCCGACATGTTGCTCGTCGTGCCCATTCGGGCTATATTTCAGGTTCTTGATAATCGTTTTGTTCTTTGTTATTCTTAATTTTATAGAAAAGGATATTTCCATCCTTTGAATACTATTCCGATCACAGAGGAGGCAAGACTGCTGTGGAAGACATTTTTGCATTGGGTGACAGTTTAGGACCCGCTAAGGTTATTCATGTTTATCAGCCGCACCTTGGCCTTAAAGGGGTACTTGTGGTAGACAATGTCGCCACCGGCCCCTCCATTGGAGGACTGCGCATGGCGGCGGATGTAAGCACGGTCGAATGTGCCCGTCTGGCCAGGGCTATGACCTTGAAGAACGCGGCAGCGGGACTTCCCCATGGCGGGGGCAAGTCCGTGCTTTGCGGTGACCCGCAAATGGATCCGGGAAAAAAGGAACTGTTGATTCGTGCCTTTGCCCATGCCCTTCGTAATGAGAAGGATTATATTTTCGGTCCGGATATGGGCACCAATGAGGAATGCATGGCCTGGGTCAAGGATGAAATCGGCCGTTCCGTGGGGTTGCCCTTTGAGTTGGGCGGCATTCCTCTGGACGTGATCGGTGCCACCGGGTTCGGTGTTCAGCAGGCCATAGAGGTTGCGATCGAGTACTGCAATTTTTCCCTTGCCGGCGCGCGTCTTGTGATACAGGGTTTTGGCGCGGTGGGCAGCCATGCTGCCCGTTTTCTCTCACAAAAAGGCGTTATCCTGGTAGGGGTGGCCGATTCCAGGGCAACCATCCATGACCCGAACGGTATTGATGTGGAGGAACTGGTCCGGATCAAGACGGGCGGAGGCTCGGTGTTGGACTATCCACGGGGTAAGAAACTTGAGAGCGAAGAGGTGATTGACCTTGACTGTGACATCTGGGTGCCTGCCGCCCGACCCGACATCCTGAATAAGGACAACGTTCATCGCCTGAAAACAAAGTTGGTTGCGCAAGGGGCCAACATCCCGCTGACCCCTGAAGCAGAGCAGTATCTGCATGCCAAGGGGGTGCTGAACCTGCCCGATTTCATCGCCAATGCCGGCGGCGTCATCTGCGCTGCGGTGGAATATCACGGAGGATCCCAGGCAACAGCCATGGAAAACATCCGCGATAAAATCACCGCCAATACCCGCACTATGCTGGAGGAGGCCAAACAAAAGAACATCCTCCCCAGGGAAGCTGCTTTGCATCTGGCTCAACGCAGGGTAATGAAGGCGATGGCGCTGAAGCGCTGGGGGATTTTTTAATATCATAGCCTGTGGTATTAAGACAGGAGATAAGGTGGCTGAAATAGAACTTGTTACCACTGAACAAATTACAGAAAAAATTTATCTTATCCGAGGCGTTCAGGTGATGTTAGACCGGGATCTTGCAGCCCTTTATAGAGTTGAAACAAAGCGCTTAAAACAGGCTGTCAGAAGAAATATGAACCGTTTTCCCAATGATTTTATGTTTGAATTGTCAAAAGAGGAATTTGCAGATTTAAGGTCACGGATTGCAACCCCCACTTTTGATCAGAGGCGTTTAAGATATCCGCCTATGGTATTCACGGAACAAGGTGTTGCCATGCTTTCCAGTGTATTGCGAAGTGACCGGGCAATTCAGGTAAACATCCAGATCATGCGCACTTTTACGAAAATGCGAAATATGATCTCTGAAAATCAAAAATTACGCAAAGCCCTGGAGGAACTGAAGCAGCAGACAGATGAAGATTTTTGAGGTGGTGTTTTTTTGTTTTGGATGAGTTGCTGGCGAATGATAACCAGCCGAAACGAAAAATATGATTTTAAAACCTCTTTTGAACAAAACCACTTTTTCAGGGGAAATCATGAAGGATGACAAATTCAAAAAGTATCGATACTTTCTCAAAGATAGTATTCGTAAAACAATTCCTTTCAAATTTACCGACCAAAACCTGGGCGTTCCAGTCCCTCCCATTGAAAAACCATATTCTGAGGGCGCAATATTAATAGATCTTCCTGGTCCTGATGAATGGAATAGGATTTCCCAGACAGATCTCACGCATGCCATAGGCAACAGAAAGAGTCATCGGGTTTATTTGAATCAAAGCCTGACATTAGAAGAGCTGGCTTACCTGTTGTGGTGTACCCAGGGTGTCAGGGGAAAAAGATTTCACGGACATGCATACAGGAATGTGCCGTCCGCCGGCTGTCGTCATGCTATTGAAACTTATCTTGCCGTTTTTAATGTGGATGACATTGAGCCAGGCGTTTACAGATATTTACCCCTTTCCCATCAACTCGTATTTGAATTCAAGGATGACCTGCTGTCAGAAAAAATGATCATTGCTTCCCTTAACCAGTCCTATCCGGGCAAATCGGCTGTTACGTTCATCTGGTCTGCCATACCGTATAGAATGGAATGGCGGTATGGTTTGGCAGCGCATAAGGTCATTGCTCTGGATGCAGGCCATGTTTGCCAGAATCTATACCTTGCCTGTGAAACGATTGATGCCGGGACCTGTGCGATTGCCGCTTACGATCAGGAAGAATTAGATGAACTGCTCGGTCTTGATGGTGAAGAAGAGTTTGCGATATACCTTGCCCCTGTGGGAAAGGTAAAAAAAAATCATCAGAATTATGTATAAAGTATTACCGATTTTTACCGATACTAAATGGTTGACGAAAACATCGGGGTTGAGATACAAAGGCATAAAAACCAATTGGAAAAAAGTTTTAAACATCTCAAGCACGGGAAAGCAACCCTGGAGAGCCGGCCGAGGTCAAAGGGCATTTCAAGACTTATCAGCATCAGCCGATAGGAATTGTTTACCTTAGGAAGGTAAAAAATATGAATGTAACAGGAAGTTCAATAACCAATACAGATAGACCTGAACCCGGCATTCGGGGTCAGGAAGCTACTGCCAAGACAGTAAGTGCAAACAGTAATACGCTGTCCGAATTAAAGCAGAGTACATCTTCTTCGGCAAATATTAAGCGCGCTGAAAGCCGGACTTCTGAACAAAAGAGTGAAACTTCCGGCAATCAGGCCAAACTGACCAGAAAAGATGT
Source organism: Desulfobacter postgatei 2ac9 (assembly GCF_000233695.2). Taxonomy (NCBI): domain Bacteria; kingdom Pseudomonadati; phylum Thermodesulfobacteriota; class Desulfobacteria; order Desulfobacterales; family Desulfobacteraceae; genus Desulfobacter; species Desulfobacter postgatei. Next base: position 597,608 of record NZ_CM001488.1, read on the forward strand.
CGAAGAGATGGTCGAAGCCCTTGAAGCGTTCGCCAACACTGTTCAGACCAGGCTGAATTTTACCATCGACGACGGCACCGAGGATGTGGTGGTCAAAATTATGGACAAAGAAACCGATGAAGTGATCAAGCAGTTCCCTGCAGAAGAACTTCTTGAGCTTCGTGAAAAAATGCAGGACTTAAGCGGCCTTCTTTTCAGTACGAATGTTTAATTTGATTTTTTTATTTCAAAAGCGGTTGCTGGTGTGAGTAGGGACTGCCCTGGAGGATCAGTTGCATCCCTTCTTTTCGTTCATTGTTAATCACAATGGGCGCCATAAAATTCGCCGTCATATCTTCAGGCTTGCCCTGGGGAATAGTGATAATAACAAAACAGGATAGCTCTTCCTTTCCAAATTCCCATTTAATCGTCTTATCAAAATCCTTAACAGAGAGTGTGTACTCTGGATAGAAACGAAGGGGGTCCATGATCACAAAGCCCAGATTCGGGTCATCCACGCATTGAAACAGATAAAAAGGAGAGGTTTCCTTTTTTTCAAGAACAACATATCGTTTCTGCTGCCTGAATCCGGGGATACCCTCCGGCATATTGATGATTTTATCATCATCAATATTCACTTCACCCAATTGCCTTGTATTAATCTTCATTACCTTTTATTCAGACTCCTTGTCCTTATTACCTATCAGTTTGGCTGCCTTTGCAATATCAATATTATCTGTTGTCCCCTGGGAGGAAAGGATATTCTCCTTTTGAATGGCGTCAAATACCTCCTGTCGCAGGACCGATATTTCCCGGGGCGCATCAATACCTAACCGAATGCTGTTTTTGCCGGTTTCAACCACCTTTACGATGATATCATTAGCAATGACGATACTCTCACCAACTTTTCGTGTTAGAATAAGCATAGGCTTAACAAATAATCCATCAGGCTGACATTAATATTTTTAGCCGTTGAATTCAAAAAGGACTTACAGACCGCCCCAATTGACTCTTAAATTCATCGCCGAACGTACCATTGTTATAATCATATGCAACGTCAGAGTCAACCTTTGTTCCCGCAGGTCGTGCTACACCTGGGCCATGAACAGACAGCTGTTCTTTTTTCCCTGGGTCACCATCCCCTTGCCGGTGTATCGGGCCTGAGCAGGGTTGTTTCCGATTAGCGCCATAATGTTATCCACAACAGACAGATGCTTTTTAACCTGAACGCGATTGGATTTTATAAAATGGGCCACGATCTCTTTTTCTTTATCAATGGTTCGTTTGAGCTGTCTTATCTCGATTTTGTTTTTGTTGGGCAGCGGCAGAGCATGTACCAGTGCGCCCAGGGAAAAGGTATCCGTTTTTTTATCCATGCCGGGAAAATGATTTTGGCAGGCAACAAGAATATTGTTTCGCAATTCTTCGATTTTGCCGATAAGATCTTTTTTTGCTCTGGTTGTTTCCCATATCATGCCAATGTCAACGGTTCCGATAGCCTTTTTTTCAGCCTTTAATACCAGGTTCAGCTGCTGGTAGCAGGCAAGTTTTTCCTTAAGCAGCGTTTGGATACTATCGGCAGCTTTTTTCATATCCCTTCTCCTTATCTTGTTTCTATCAACTACGATATTGAATAGTTAAGAATATTTTCAATCCGTAAAACAAGGAAATATTTTCCGTTTTTCGTTTTGTGCGGATTTAAAAAAAAGCAACTATTATGCCATGATCCAATACAATCAAAATGTTTCAACAGGCTGTCAAACTGAGTCCTGAAGCTGCTGGTATAAAAATTCTTTGAAGCCGGTCACACGACGACCCTGGGATAAATTTTGCGTAAGAAACTGGTCATGTAGGGACTGGTAGACGTCAGAGGCATTGCTTTCGGGGAAAAGACTGTCTCCGGGCAGGGTGTCCCGCATACGCTGCATCAAGGTATTGAGCATTAAAGCCTCAAACCCCTGGCAGGCTTTTTCAAGATCTTTTTCACGCTCGATCTGCCGGGTCGTATTGGTCGTATCCTGGGTATCTGTAACAGGCGTCATAACCCCAGGCATTTGAATAGCCATAATTTTTCCCCTCTAATAAGTCTAAAGTATCTCCAGACTGGCCTGTAGCGCCCCGGCCGCCTTAATACTTTCCAGAATACTGATCAGGTCCCTGGGCTGGACCCCTAAAGAGTTCAGTCCATTAACCAGTTCTCCGATGGTGGAGGTGCCGGGTAGTTCCATAATATACTGGGGGTTTTGTCCCTGGATCGTCACGTTCAGATCTCCATGGGCCACGGCCACATTTGAAATGGTCACCTCACTGCCGATAACCACCGTACCGGTTTTTTCATTGATCACAACCTTGGCAACGGTATCCGGAACCACAGAGAGCCCTTCCACATCGGCAATAAACTCGGCTACATGTTCCTGCTGCATGGATTCGGGCACGTTCAGACGGATGGAACCGGCATCAATAATCTTTGCAATCCCTTCCCCTAAAGCGGCATTGATGGTATCGCCCACCCGCCGGGCCGTGGTGAAATCCGGCCGGAACAGGGATAACGTCAATTGTTCTTTTCCTTCCAGACGAAATGGGATCTCGCGCTCCACTGTGGCCCCGTTGATAATCCGGGCCGTGAGAAGATGACTGCTCCGGTCGTTCACACCGGCGGGTATCGCAAGACTTACTGCACCCTGGGCAATGGCATAAACGTTACCGTTAACCCCTTTCATGGGCATCATTAAAAGGGTTCCGCCCTTAAGGCTTGTGGCATCACCTAACGACGAAACCGTGATGTCGATGCGGTCCCCGATCCGGGCAAAGGGCGGAATATTTGCCGTGGCCATGACGGCGGCCACATTCTTGACCTTGATCTGGTTTTTGTTAAAATGAAGATTCATTTTTTTAAGCATATTGGTCAAAGATTGGCGGGTGAATAGAATATTGTTCTTATCTCCTGTGCCGTTAAGCCCCACCACCAGACCGTATCCGGTGAGCTGATTGGAACGGACCCCCTGGATGGCGGCCATGTCCTTGATTCGGGTGGCCATGGCGGGCTCTGAGAGGGAAAGCAGACACAGCACGGCCCCTATACCGATGGTTATTTTTTTCAACAGATTGTTCATGATGCCCACTCCTTTATCCCCCAAGGCTTACCAGGGCCAAATATTATCAATTATCCGCGTACCCCAGCCCGGTTTCTGTTTGTCGGCCAGGGCCCCTCTGCCGTAGTACTCAATGCGAGAGTCCGCTAACGAGGTGGATTCCACCCGATTGTCCGAATCAATGTCCTCGGGTCTGACAATTCCTGAGACCATGATGTACTGAACCTCATTATCCACTTTCATGGCCCTGCGTCCGAAAATGCTCAAGTTGCCGTTGGGCATTACCTCCGTAACCCGGGCCGCAATAGAGGCGGTTACCTGACCTGACCGGTCACTTGCGGCCTCCCCTTTGGTGGAATTTTCAAAACTGGTGTCAATGAGGTTGCCTCCATCAGAACCGCCGCCAAGATGCGTTACTTTTCCGAATGCATTCAATGTAGGCACTCCCACCGACATACTGGTTGTCCGCCCACCCTCGGAATTTACCTCCATTTCCGAAGAGGCGTTTTCGACAATATCCACGATCACCGTATCCCCGACATAAGCCGCCTTGGTGTCATCCAGCAGGAATCTGTTCTGCGCCGTCCAAAGAGAGCCTTCCACAGGCTTTGCCATGGTGTATTCAGGTTGCACGGCAGGTGCAGGTATTGTGTCCTGGGGCACAACGCTTAAGGCCGACTCCCCGCGACCGGACATACAACCGGTAAACGTCCCTGCCATAAGCGTCAGCAACAATGCGACTCCCCCACGTATTATTTGTTTATGAATGGACTGCATACCAAGCCTCCTGGCTAAAAAACGACTTCCACGGTGCCGTCTGCCCTAACAATGCCGCGCACCACTTTTCCCGATGTTAAATTTTGCACTGTCACAGGCTGGCCCGGATAGCCGTCCTCCTTACTGATTCCTAACGTAACAATGGATAAACGATTTTTTTGGGCCACCAGTTTTACCACAGCGCCTTTTTCAATGGACGGCGCCTGTTTGAATTCACCCCTGGTCACGCATTCTCCTTTGTCAATGGTCCGGGTTGTCACCATACCGTTGACCTGCTCAACCGAAGTCATTACATCCGGCTGCTGTCCGAATAGGTCCATGTCACGCAGGGTGACATCAGCCGGGGTAATGGTCTGTCCCCTTTCCAGGCGCGTTGCCGCTACAACGACAGGCTTCATCTGTGAGAGACGCCCTGTGACGGTCAATCGGTCTTGTTTGACGCCGTCCACCCAAACTTCGGCATGAACGGACAGGCGGCCATTGTCTGAAGGTGTATATCGTTTATCAAACACCAGGGATAAATTGCCCTTGGGATAGGGTTCAATCCCCCGGACACTGAAGGCCGTTAACTTGAATTTATCCTTTGGCAAAAAGCCGGATAAAAACTGTTCAAGCTCCTTTTCCACGTACGACGGGTCAAGGTCCTGACCGGCGCGTTTGACAAACACCCGTTTAGGCACCTGTATATTAATATCATTGTCATTAAGGCCCATGGCGGTTATGGCGGCTGTAACCCTTTCACCTGAAAGCTGTTTCATCCGTCCGGCCCCGGGTGATTTCCCAAGATCAATGCGGGTCAGTTCTTCTTTGAAAAAATCAGGGGCTGTTATCTTTGCGATCTCTCCTAAATATATGACAGGGCTTATCACTTCTGCTGTCCGGGCAACCTCAATAATAATTTTCCCCGGCGGGGTGGCCAAGACCGGCAGACTGAAAGCAAACATGCAGGCCAGACAGGACACTGCCATCAAAAATTTTTTATAAATCGTGGAGGTATTCATGGCGGTATCCATTCAATGTTTTTTTAAGATTTTAACTGGACCGCCGTTGCCAGCATACTATCGGCGGTGGTGATGGATTTTGAATTGGCCTCATAGGTGCGCTGGCCTGAAATCAGACTGACCATCTCCTCTACAACATCTACGTTGGAACTTTCAATATAGTAGTTCAACACGGTTCCGGCCCCGTTTTCCCCCGGCGTATTTTCCTGGGGGGTGCCCGAACCTTCGGTTTCCCTGAACAGGTTGCCGCCTACGGCATATAGTCCGGCGGGATTCACAAAGGTGGTTACAAGCACCTGCTCTGTGGCCAGAATGGTATCATCGTCGGCAAATACGGTCAGGGTCCCGTCGTTGTCCAGGGTAATCGTAACAGCCTCCGAAGGGATGGATATCTCGGGCTGAAGACGGTCCCCTGCCTGGGAGGTAACGTACCCCTCGCTGTCCAGGGAAAAATCCCCGGCCCGGGTATACATATCCTCGTCCCCGTGCAGGACCCTGAAAAATCCCTCTCCCTGAATGGCAAAGTCCAGCTGATTATCAGTCTGGACATAATCTCCCTGGGTAAATATTTTTTGAACACCTGCCGTATTCACGCCCATACCCACCTGAATTCCGGTAGGCACCTGTCCCCCGCCGGGGGTTGTCTGTCCTGCGACCCGCTGGGTCATATACATTAAATCCTCAAATGCTGCCCGGGATTTTTTAAACCCGGTGGTGGAAGAGTTGGCCAGGTTATTGGCGGTAACGCCAATCTGCGTATCCTGGGCCATCATTCCTGTAGCTGCCGACCAAAGTGCCCGTATCATAAGTTTACTCCTTTATGTAAACAGCCCTACGTCATTTATTGCCTTTGAATCAATTTCATCAAATGTCTTCATGGACTTGGTGTAAGTTTCAAACATCCGCTGATAATCAATCATTTTAGCCATTTCTTCTACGACCTGAACATTGGCCTGCTCAAGGGAGCCGGCTTCAACCCTGACATTTTCAGGGGGAATTTCATCTGCTGTATCTCCGGTATAGACAAACAGATTATCTCCGGTTTTCTCAAGCCCTTTCATGTTTTCAAAGGAGACCACATCAAGGGTATCCAAAATTTCATTATTTAAAAAGATTTGCCCGTATTCATCAATATTTACACTTGTATTTGGGTCGACAGTATCAATGAAGATCGCCCCGCCCTGACCCATGACAGGATTACCGCTTTTATCCACAAGAATGCCTTCGCTGCTCAAAGAAAAATTTCCGTTTCGCGTGTATTTTATGCCGTCCGGGGTTTCCACTTTGAAAAGGCCCTGGGGGCCTAAGGCCACATCCAGGGGATTATCGGTTTTTATAACATCACCCTGGGTAAAGTCCTGATCCACCCGGGCCTTGAATGCTTTATCAAAACTGACGAAATCTTTTTTAAACCCAATGGTGGAGGCATTGGCCAGATTATTGGAGACGGCTTCAAGTTTTCTTTCCTGCCTTAACCCGCCCTGGGTCGGCCGCGTCATTTCAAGAATCATAGGGCAGTTTACTCCTTTGCATGGTTTGCCGGTGTTTCTACGGCATTGATTGGTTTAATCGCACCTTATCCACACCCCATGCAAATGGAGTGCCATATTTCTTTTCAATTAATTATAGACTCTGAACAACGCTCTTTTCAGGAAAAATTATTTTTTAAAGCTTATAATTAAAGGGAAACAAGTTGATTTTAAAAATAATGTGCCAAAAGGCCGACACCTGAGGCAGCCGGATTTGACGCACCCAGAAATTTTTTCCCACTGTTTTGGGAGTATAAAATGGCCTGTCATAAATGCAATCGGCTTATTGACAGTAAAAAGCTTGAACAATAATGATTCTGGACGACATCAGGATTTTTTTTCGGGCTTTTTAGCATTGGCCCCATAAACAAAAGCAAGAAGTTCGGCCACCGCCACATATATTTCAGGCGGAATTTCCTGGCTGATGTCAAGGGATGCCAGAACCTCCACCAGGTCAGGATCGTCCTTTACCGGAACGCCATGGGCCAGTGCCAGGGCAATGATATTTTCAGCCACCTTGCCCTGGCCCTTAGCGGTGACCTCCGGAGCTCCGTCCTTAAGCCTGTCATATTTCAGGGCAACTGCTTTTTTTCTTTTGTCTTTAGGTGTCATGGTCAAACCACAATATTGAGACCCGGAATCTGATCGGGTGTTTTCATGGAAAGCATTAAACTGGTCGGGGCAATTTGTTCCGGTCGGGCCACTTGGCAGTCGATATTTCCTGCCTGATATCCGATTCCTGCCAGACGCTGTCTCAACTCTGAAATTCTTGGGGCAAGGTAATCACAGCTTGCCTGATTTTCCAATAAAAATCGGCCGGCAATGGTTTTATCCAGAATGGAAAAATCTGCCCGTAAGGGGCCAAGGGCGGTCATGTTCAATAAAAAGGAAATACTGAGCATCTTTTTTTCTGTATCTGCTGTGCCTCTCTTTCCCATGTCTATCATGAGCTGGCCGAAATCAAAACCACCTTCCCGCCAGACAGGAAAGGGCATCAGAAATCGTACGCCATCCTGACTTTGCCCACTATCCCCTGATTTGACATTTAACTGGGCAAAATTATCCAACGCCTCTGAAATATGTTTCAATACAGAGGCTTTTGCCGGATCACCTTCTGTGCCGGCAAGGGATAAAGAGGCAGCTTTTAAGTCCTGGGTCGCCAATTGTTTGATCTCATGCGCAACCGTTTTTTTATCCCCGGCCTTTTCAAGAGCGGTTGCGAGTTTCTTTTCAAAGCCTAAGCCCATATTTTTTATTACTTTGGACAGGAACTGATCATCCCGGACATCGGATTTCAGGGAAAGTTCCATAAGGATATCACTCAGAATCGGTTCCTGGGTCTGGCTGAGCGCACTCAATCCCTGGAAAATTTTTGCCAGTGAAAAAGATTGGGAAAAGGTCCTCTGAAAGGAGTTATCCGCCTCTGGACGTGGGTTTGAATCCGGGACAATCTGGCCGGGCTTTAAATTCATGATACCTGACAGTTTGGAGTGTTCCTGGCTGCTGCCGCTAAGTATCAGGGACGTAAGGGGATGGCTGGGAATCATCTGGACTTCTCCATTGCAATAAACTTTTCTTTGAGGTCAATGACAAGCGAAACCTCCCTTCTGGGTATGGAAAGCCTTTCTGCAATGGTGTCAACATCCATCTTCTGATAATAAAGATCTATGATCCGCTGCTGTTGATCAAGGAGATCGGTCTCTTTGTGAAAAAAAGCAGATCCTCCCTTGGGCAGGGCATTCAGCAGGGACTTATGCTGATTTTCAAGCTGGCTGTATAGGGTGTTGGCCCGGGATAAAAGCAGATTGATGCTGATGATTTTTGAATCCAGGGACTGATCAAGTTTCCGGGTCAGTGTCTGTTTTTCCTGTACCAGCCGCTCAAACTCCATGGCCGCACTCTTTGACGCTTCCAAAATAGGTTCGATAATCTCAGACGCTTCCGTCAGAACCTCCCTGGCCATAACCTGGGCTTTTTCACGGGTCTGGGCGGCAATGTCGCCAAGGTCAGTTCCCTGTATCGGCTTGGGATTGCGTTGAAGCCGGTTGGCCCGTCGGATAAAGAGAAGCAGCAGAAAGATTAAGAACAGATCAATGATAAGTGAAAGTAAAACAAGCAATTCGGTGGGGACCTTTAGCATCATACCGTGATATCTAAAAGTCGGCCCGATCCATCGGGGTCCGGCGGCAGGTCATCTTTGGAAGGCTGTTTTTTTGCACGTTTGGCTTTAAGCACCTCTTGTCGCTTTTCTTTTTCCTGTTTCAAAGAGAGTGTTTCTTCGCTTTCCTGAACAGTTGTATTTTCCACCACCTGGTGATTTTGATGTTGTATGGCTGCCTGGTCAGGATCCGGTTTTGGGGACTGAATCTGCTGGGCCAAATCCTGGGCAATACCGGATTGCTGAAAAATCTGGTTATGTCCATGAACTGTGGTCATTTGTTTCCAGTGTTAAGTTGCTTTAAAAGATTTAAAACTAATCTTTTCAATATATTGGGGCGGCAACACCTTTTTCAATGAGGCCTCCACACCCGATAGCAGATCAGCTTCCGTCACATCATTGTTTTTTTCCGACACCAGCCGGGTCTGGATAGCGCCGTAAATTAAGTCCCGGTAAAAGGCAAGATTACTGTTTATTTCATCATAAGCCCTTTGATCTGAATAATCAATAGAGACATCTGCATACACATAGGTCATGGTCCGGCTTTGATCTGAGGCAAGAATGATAAAATCTGTTAACAAAATTGTTCCTGGCCTGCGGCTGTGCGCGGGAGCCGCTATCTTTGCAGGAAAATTAGCCTGGCCGTCCCGGATAAGATCAATTTCGGTCAAGGAGGCGGTCTGTTTTTTCGGCAGTGGCACAGGCGCACTTGAAAAAAACAGAAAATAACTTAATGGAACGGATATGCCCATGAACAGCAGGACAGAAGCGGCAGCAAGCATCACCTTTGACTTGAGAAAGGCTTTGATCCGCCCGCCTTTTTTCGACGGTCCTGCTGGGACAGGTCTATTTTCGCCGGAAATTTCAGCACCTTCGATGCCTTCCAGAACCACCTGATCCGAGTCGGATTCCAGGTTATCAAACGCATCATCGAGCTGGTCCTCCATATCAGGCGCATCGTCTTCTCCCCCAATATCGCCGAGTAGATCTTCATCCTCCTGATCTGCGGCCATGAGAAGAGTATTGATGTCGTCCTGAGATATGAGGATATCCTCATCTCCATCCAGCAACCCATCCTGCTCATCTGACTGCTGGAGAAGGGCATCAATATCTTCCTGCGTTACGTCATCATCCGCGCCGCGACCATCTATTGCAGACATCAGGTCTATCCTGTACGGCAGATTATCCTCTCGATCGTCCCCGGCATCCGCTTCCGGAACCTCCTGGGCCGGCAGGCCGGCCTCAATCAGCGCATCCATGGCGTCCTGGGTGATTATACAATCGGTCACCTCTGCAGCCTGGCTTTCATCTATGGGTTCATCAAAGGGGTCTTTTTCCTGGCCCAAGGCTTCCGTGGCCGGGGTGTCGTTAACGATCACAGACTCGGTCGTTTTCTCCGCCACTTCGTCCTGGTTTGATTGCGCTTCTAAATCCTCAGGTTCAGACTCGGATGGATCATTCCCCTGGGTATCGCCACTGATTGCACCCTGAATATCTTCCAGTGAGATCAATTCGTCATCGTCATCTGAATCAGACTCCTTAGAATCATTCATGAATTGGTCAATATCATCCTGGGATAATTCACCGCCATCGTCTTCAAGATTGTCATCGTCATCCAGAAGCGGCCCGTTGAGCAGACTGTCTATATCATCTTGGGACAACTCGCCGGCATCGTCATCTCCGGAAGAGATATCCAGCAGTTTATCAATATCATCCTGGGAAATTAGATCATCTTCTTTTTCCAAAATCGGGTCTGACATAACTGCCCCCTAAAATTCAAAACAGATGGATTCTTATTGATTGTCTTAATTGATTGAAATAAAGCAAATACCAGGCCATTTTTATTGATTATTTCCCATAACTATCCAGGCTTGCGTGCAGTTTCACCAGAACAGCCGTATGGATTTGACATATCCTGGATTCCGTCAAAGACAAAACCTCTCCAATTTCTTTCAAGGTCAGTTCGTCATAATAGTAAAGAGAGATAACAATCTGCTCTTTTTCCGTTAATTTTTTGATGGCCTTCACCAGAACGGATTTCAATTCTGCTCGGTAAAAGTCGTTTTCGGGATTTTCGTCATCTCTGAGTCCGGCCTGAAAACGGGTCTGGTAAGAAATATCATTTGTTTTCGTCTTGATGAAATCATCCAGGCTGAGGACAGCAGCCCCATGGATATCGGTCAGCATATTCTGGTAAGTTTCCAGATCGACACCCAACGCCTCACTGATTTCATCGTCATCGGCCGGCCGCCCCTTTTCATCCTCAATGGTTTTTGCAGCCCGGGCGATATTCTGGATTTTTTTTCGCATGGACCTTGAATAGGTGTCCATGCTGCGCAATTCATCCAGAATGGCCCCTTTAATACGATACCGGGCATAGGTCTCAAGGCTGACATGTTTGCCTGGATCAAATTTATCCACCGCATCAATGAGGCCCAGGGAACCTGCTGACATCAGTTCGTCAAAAAGCACACTGGCGGGCAGACGCATGGCAAACCGGGAGGCAATGTACCGGACCAGATAAGCGTAATTGACAATACTCTCCTGTCGCCAGGTTTCCCACGCCGCTTGATTTTTTTTAAGGGGGTATTTCATGGAACCGTTATTATTTCCTTTTATAAAATGACGATCATCGCTTATTGGGCCGCTTCAAACACCCGGTTCATAAAAAAGGTCAGGTTTCCCTGGTTCTGGTTCGTCCTGTCGTCATTGAGCAGATTCTTTGCAAGATCAGCGATGGCATCGGCTGCAGGACTGTGTTTTACCATATCTAAAAGGATGCTGCGGTTTCGAACGGCCTTTTGCAGAGCCGGATCAAAAGGGACATGTCCACAGTATTCAAGAACCACATTTTTTAAAAATTTATCCAGGGCGTTGCTTAAAGATCCGTAAACTTTTTTGGCCCCGGTTCGGTTCTCCGCCATGTTCACCACCAGTTTGAAATACTTTATCCCATAATTTTGAGACATGACCTTCATCAGGGCATAGGCATCGGTGATTGAGGTGGGTTCCGTGGTTGCCACCACCAGGCACTGGTCTGCAGATGCGTTAAAATAGAGCACATTGGATGAAATACCGGCGCCTGTATCCAGCAAAATAATATCTGCCATGTTGGAAAAAGCCTCAAACTCCGACAGCAGGGTCAATTTCTCACCTTCACTGAAATGGGTCAAATCGGCAAACCCGGATCCCCCCGGGAGAATACCGATGCCATGATTCGTTGTTACCATCACCTGGGATAATGTTTTTTCCCCGGATATCAGATGGCGGATGTTATATTTGTGTCTTAGGTTAAATACGATGTCAATATTGGCCAGGCCCACATCCGTATCTATGATCACCACCCGTTTGCCGAGTCGTGTCATGGCCACGGCCAGATTTCCCACAATATTGGTTTTACCCACCCCGCCTTTACCGCTGGTCACCGCAATGACCCTGGGGTATGAATTGCCATTGGAAGCCCCGTTCCGTTCCCGTCTTTGCATCGCACTTGTCCTGGCTATCTGCCGCAGTCCTTTTGCTTGATCCACCTAATCTCCTTTGGGCTCTTTTTTCAGAATTATCTTCAAAAGCTCATGGCGGTCCGGGATAATCAAATCCTCGGGCACCTTCTGGCCGTTGGTCACCAATGAAACCGGCAAGTCATAGCTTGCCGCCTGGTCAAGGATTTTCCCGCATCTTTTTGTCTCATCAGTTTTTGTAAACACATAGGTGTCTGGATTAAATACGGAAAAAGCAGATGCCGCTTCTTTCATATTAATCAATTCAGAGGTAACACTCAAGGTTAAATGAACACTGATCTGGAAATCATTTCTGACCAGTTCAAGGATTTCGTCAATTTTTTCCTTATCGTAATGGCTGTGTCCGGCCGTATCAATAAGCACCAGATCCATGGATTTCATCCGGTCCAGGGCGCATGCCAGATCCTGGCGTGAAAAGGCAGGCATACAGGGCAGCCCCATGATGCCGGCATACGCTTTGAGCTGCTCAAAGGCCCCGATCCTGTAATTGTCTATGGAGACTAAGCCCACCTTCATTTTCCGGGTAAAACTTAAACAGGCCGCCAGTTTGGCAATGGTGGTGGTTTTTCCCACACCGGTCGGCCCCACAAAGGCCGCCACCTGGGGGAGCCCCGAAGCGTTATGCCGTGTGAAAAAATCCTTGGTGCGAAATTGATCCAGGCAAAGGCCCATAACGCTCTTTTTCAACTGCTTCATTTGTGTTGCCGTATCAAGGGTTTTATCCAAATCTAAGGCAGCTTTTTGAACAAGATCTGCCGCCAGGCGTTCGCTGACGCCGCAGCGAAGCAGGGATGCCAGCACACCTACGGACTCAAAATGGTTGCACAGAATGGAGGATACCCCGGAACCAAAACCGGCTACAGAAAGGATGTCTTTTATTTGCGCAAGATCTGACTTAAGGGCTTTCACATCCTGGACAAGAGGGGATTCAGGTTTGTTGTCACCGGTCGAAGGGATTGCGGCCTCAACCTCGAACATGGTCTTTGCGTAGGGATCTCTTGGGGATTTGGGCACCTTTCGGGTGGAAAGAATCATGGCATCGGGCCCAAGTTCCTCCTTGATCCCGGCAAGGGCGGTCTGGATATTCGGTGCCCTGAAAATTTTTTTATCCATTCTTTAAGGTCACCTTTCCGACAGCCTGCAGGTTAATATCATCCACGATCTCTGCGTGGGATACCACAAAAACGTTGGGAAGAGAGGGCTCAATCAGACGACGAACGTGACGGCGCAATGTGGGCGAGGTCATGAGCACAGGCTGGGTATTCAGTGTGATGAGTTTTTCCACCTGTTTGGATACGGCACCGACAAATTCCGTTATCAGGACAGGCTCTAAAGCCAGGTAAGTCCCGTGGTCGGTCCGCTTGATATTTTTTGTTAGAATTTCTTCAAGCCTGCGGTCCAATGTCATGACTTGCAATTTTTTACCGGGCTGCAGGTAAGGCGCCAGCATACCTTTGGCAACCCGCTGGCGCACATATTCGGTTAACAGATCCGGGTCCTTGCCCGCCGGGGCAAAATCTGCCAGGGTTTCCACAATGGTCAACAGATCCCGAATGGAGACACGTTCCCGCAAAAGATTCTGGAGCACCTTCTGGACAGCGCCGACACTTAAAAGATTGGGCACCAGTTCCTCCACAACCTTGGGACTGGTTTTGGCCAGGTTATCCAGAAGATGCTGGACATCTTGTCGGCTAAGCAGATTGTGGGCATTGTTTCTGATGATTTCCGTCAAATGGGTGGCAATAACCGTGGAGTTGTCCACCACAGTGTATCCGGAAAATTTGGCCTCCTCTTCCCTGGACATGGGTATCCACAGGGCCGGCAGATTAAAGGCCGGTTCAACCGTATCAATCCCGTCAATTTTTTTAGCCGCACCACCGGGATCCATGGCCAGATAGTGATTGACCATAAGCTCTGCACCGGCAGTCTCAACGCCCTTAATCATAAGGCGGTACTGGGCCGGGCTTAAATTCAGATTATCCCGGATATGGATAGGCGGAACAATGATACCCATCTCCGTGGCAAACTGCCGGCGGATGGCCTTGATCCGTCCCAGAAGCGTACCGTCCTGCTGCTTGTCCACCAGGGGAATAAGGCCATATCCCACTTCCAGTTCCATGGTATCCAGACGCAGCAGATGATCCACATCCTCGGGTTTTCCGGGTGTCTCTTCCTGGGCCTGGGTCTGGGCCTTTTCAATGGCCTGCTGTTTTTCTTCCTCTTTTTTTCCCTCTTGTCCTAAAAAATACCAGGCAATGGTTCCCATGGTAATTCCTAAAGTCATAAAGGGGATAGTGGGAAGGCCCGGGATAACGCCTATGAGAAAAACAACCACAGCCCCCACCATTACCGGGGTGGTACTGGAAAACAGATGCTTGGCAAAAGCCTGTCCCATCTTGCTGTCTGCGCCGGAACGGGATACCAGAAGACCTGAGGCAGCAGAAATCAAAAGCGCCGGAATCTGGGAGACAAGGCCGTCACCCACGGTGAGCAGGGTGTAATTGGTCAAAGCCTCCCCAAGCGGCATCCCCTGCTGCACCACACCGATAAGAAAGCCTGCGCCGATATTAATCAAAGTGATCACAATGCCGGCAATGGCGTCGCCACGGACAAATTTGGAGGCACCGTCCATGGCGCCATGAAATTCCGATTCCCTGGCAATGGCAGCCCTTCGCTCGCCGGCTTCTATTTCGTCGATCATGCCGGCATTGAGGTCCGCATCAATGGCCATCTGTTTGCCGGGCATGGCATCCAGGGTAAAACGGGCGGCCACCTCTGCAATACGACCGGCACCCTTGGTGATTACCATGAAATTGATGAGTACCAGAATAATGAAAATAATTAGACCCACCACATAGTTGCCGCCCACCACAAAGGCACCGAATGACATGATGATCGCCCCGGCTGCCTCCGGGCCTTCGCTGCCGTGCAAAAGAATCAGCCGTGTGGATGCCACGTTCAACGAGAGCCTGAAAAGGGTGAGCATCAGAAGCAGGGAAGGAAAGATACTGAAGTCCAGTGGTTTCTGGGTATACATGGTGGTGATCAGTACCACCACGGCAAGGGAGATATTCAGGGCCAGAAAGAAATCAAGGATAATGGGATGCAAGGGCAGAATCATCGCCATGAGAATGCCGATAAAGGCCAGAACCATCAGGATATCTGATGACTCTTTCTTCATTGTGGCCATGATACCGACGTTTTCTGCGGCCATTTATCCTCCTTACTTCTTACTGCTTATTGATGGATACTTGACATCTTGTGCCAAAAATTTGACTGCCTGGTGTCTAACTGTTCTTAAGTCCGTAAACGTAAGCGAGCAGTTCAGCTACAGTCTGGTAATATTCAAAGGGAACCTGCCCTCCAATATCGACTGATTTATACAAATTCTGGGCCAAAGGCTTATCTTCCACGATGGGGACATCATTTTCCTGGGCAATTTTTTTGATATTTTCAGCCACGGCCCCGGCGCCTTTGGCCACGACGGTCGGGGCAACCATCTTTTCTCTGTCATACTGCAATGCCACAGCAAGGTGCGTCGGGTTGGTCACAACGACATCTGCCTTGGGTACGGCAGCCATCATGCGTTTTCTGGCCGCAGCCATCTGGAGTTGGCGAATCCTGGATTTAACCGCCGGATCACCTTCTGTCTGTTTGTGTTCATCCTTGACCTCTTTTTTGGTCATTTTTTGCTCTTCTAAAAATTTCCATTTCTGGAACGCATAGTCCAGGATGGCAACCAGAGTCATTACAAGACAAACTTTTATGAAAATCCAGAAGGATTTAATAAGAAGAAATAAAAGAATCTGGGCTGTGGAATTATCGTACAGGGTAAGCACTTTTGAAAGTTCACCCTTTGTGGCCAGATAGCAGACCAGTGAAATAACGGCAATCTTAACCAGTGATTTCACAAATTCGATTACAGCCCGGGAAGAAAATTTTTGTTTAAACCCGTTAATGGGATTCAGCTTGCTCAGTTTCGGCTCTATGGCTTTCCAGGATACATGGAACCCGACCTGGGCGAGATTGGACACAAGTGCCACGACGCAGACTGCTGCAAATACGGGCAGACACATAAAAAACATCTTTTTGGCATGATAAATCAGCAGCGCGGTCAAGTCTGCCGGGTTCAGTTCAGGTACCCGTTCAAAGATAAAATTATAATGAAATACCTCCACGCAGTTCTGGTAGAAAAAAAATCCCGTGGTATATAAAGCCATAACACCGCCCAACAAGACAAATACCGAAGGGATTTCCATACTTTTGGCAACCTGCCCTTCCTCTCTTGCCTTGTCGAGCTTTCGTGACGACGCGTCTTCGGTCTTCTCGCCGCCACCCTCCGGATCTTCTGCCATATTTTATCCTCCGCCCATATAAAACAATAAAGCCAGAAACAGTTTTCTGCAGGGTTCAATGTAGTCCCGGCTGACAATGGCGATGATGGGCAAGGTCATGGCAAAAAAGATCAGACCCACTACGATCTTTACCGGGAACGCCACAATCATGACATTGGTCTGGGGTGAAAATTTTGCAACCAGTCCGAAGCCGGTATTGACAAAAGTTAAAACGGCTATTACCGGAGCGCTGATTTTAACGGCATCCACAAACAGCCCGGCTGCCACATCCATAACCCGGGGGGGGATGGCCGCATGCATGACAAACCCGCCCACAGGAACCAGTTCAAAACTGTCGATCATGGACATGATGATAATGTGGTGTCCGTTGAGTACAAGAAAAATGATCAGGCAGACCCAGTAGCCGATCTGGTCCATGATGGACACATTCTCACCGCTTTGGGGATCCATGACATTGATCATGGAAAAACCGACCTGAAAGCCGATGAGTTCGCCGGCCATCTGGACCCCTGCAAAAAAGATTCTCAGGCAAAGCCCCAGGGTAAAGCCCACCAGGATCTCTGCCCCCAGCATCAAGCCAAAGGTGGGGATATCCCTTGGGAACCGGGCGGGATCCACAGGCACCACCGTATAAAACAACAGGGCTAAAACCAAGGCCAGTCCTATTTTCAACTGGTTGGGAAACGCAGATGAGCTGAAAATAGGGAACAAAAATAAAAATACCGATACCCGTGCCAAAACCAGCATAAAGGTTCTGAAACGAATGGGGTCAATGAGATCAAGCAGTTCCACAGGCGGCCCTTTCTTACCCCAGCGTTGCAGAAGTCATGGGGCTTCCCTAAATAGTCCAAATTTGGGGTCAATTTTCTTCAAATACGCCATGCCCCGCTTGGCCGGTTCATAATTAGGATTTATCTTCAGAGCTTTCATGATATATTTATTTGCCAGCAGGAATTTTTCTTTTTTTAAAAAAATGATTCCAAGATAATAGAGAAAAAGATGATTTTGGGGAAGTTTATTGATGCAACGACTTAAAAGGCTAAGAGTACTTTTACGAGCCCCTTTCTGCCATAATTTTACGCAACAGATATAAAAAACCTGCGCCGTATCATTAATGGGATCTAAAATTTTTAAAATTTTATAAGCCTCGTCCAAATAACCCATCCCTAAGTAAAGATTTGCTATATTAATTAGATCGAGATACGTGGGTTTTGACTTTAAAATATCATTTACAAGTTCGAATGCCATTCTAATTTTTCCCTGTAAAAGATATTCCCTAGCCAGATTGATTGACCGACTAATATTCAGGGGATTGCGTTCCTGTGCCATCTTAAAATTTTTCAATGATTCTTTAGAGTCACCCTGTTTTGAGTAGATTTTGCCCAACAGATCGTAGGCCTTGCTGTTTTTTTCTTTGGACAAGGATTTCTTTAAAACCTGTTTGGCCTGATCATATTTTTCTAAATGGTATAAACTTTCCCCGGTCAGAATGGAAGCCTTTGCAGACAGATCCCTTTTGCTTAACTGAACTCCTAAATTTAAAACCTCCATGTAATTATTATTTAGTTTGTTATGGATCATTTTTTTTAGCATTTTTTTTTCATATGTCAAATGCTTAAAATTATTCAAGCAATTTAATAGGTTGTTTATCACGTCCGTTTCTTTAAATGGAATAGTCATAAATATGTCCGCATCTTCTTCTATCGCATATATCTGTCGTAATTCTACTGACCAATATTTAGATAGCAGCATAAACGGCAACATGAAAAGCTCGGGGTCATTCTTTATCTTTTTCAGCAGTTCTATACCATTGATAATCGGCATATCCCAATCTGAAATAATGAACTCTACTTTGTTTTCATGGCTTTGAATAATCCTGAGTGCTTCATGTCCATTCCGGGCAAACAAATAGTTATGGAAGTCATTGTTTTTTAAAATTTGCTTTATTGATGATTTAATAATTGAATGGTAACTGACAACTAAAAAATGTGTATTTAAATCATTTATATGACTTTTCTGCATGCGTACACGGGTCCTTTATTTCTTTTAAAAATAGATGCTTGATCATAACCTCGGCCACGAGGGGGGTAAGGGGTGCAAACCGATAGGGTGCAGTCTATGTCTATAAAATTACACCGCAAGGAATGCGCCCCAGTTTCTTATAATGTTGACCCAGTGGCCATACCAGAACTTGAGCCTCAGTTTTTATGTGATTTATCAATTATTGGAAGATACACATGGAACGAACTTCCTTTTCCCAACAGGCTTTCCACTTTAATGCCGCCCCCATGATTTTTCAAAATATCGTGGGTGATGCTCAGGCCTAAACCTGAGCCTTTTCCTTTTTCTCTAGTTGAATAAAAGGTTTTAAATATCTGTTCCAACGTCTTTTCATCCATGCCGCACCCTGTGTCTTTCATGGAAAACTTAATACAGTCGCGGGTTTTGATGTCCAGGCATTTCATTGACGTGGTATCGAGTTTAACCTTTTCAAGGCTCACTTCAATTATGCCTCCCTCATTTCCCATTGCATGCATTGCATTGATCCCAAGATTCACAATGACCTGTTGAATTTGAACCGGATGAGCAAGGATCGTATCATTGCCGTTGTTAATTTTTTCTCTGATTCTAATTTTTCTTGGTAAAAGAATTTGCAAAAACTCCAATGTTTTTTTAACCAGGAATTGAATTTGTACGTACTCGGGCTTTTCATTGGTTTGTTGAATATATGAAAGGATCAGATTTGAAAGATTTTCACCGTGTTCACTAATTTTGCGTATCTTCGTCAAACTTTTTGAAAGAGGATCTTTCGAGGAGAGATAAAAGCCGGACAGATCAACATACCCGTTGATAGTCATAAGCAAATTATTTAAGTCATGCACGATGGCGCTGGAAAGCGTTCCTATGGTTGCCATTTTTTGAGCCTGCATAAGCTGGTATTCGACATTGTGTGTTTTTAGTTTTTTCTTGCTGTTTTGCGCTGCTTTTTCAACTATATTGCAGAGGTGATCTTTTTTTACCGGTTTTTGAAGGTATGCAAAAAGGTTATATGTGAATCCTTCTGATGCAGATTTAAAGTTTGGGAATGCCGATATTAAAATAGTGGTGCAAAACGGTTGTGTTTTATTAATATATTTAACCAATTCCATGCCGTTATGTGATTCAAGAAGCCTGTCGATAACTGCAACATGAAACTGATTTGCATTAAGGATTGCTTTTGCATCAATCAGGTGCCCTGCTTTTATGACATCGTGTCCGGCATCTGTAAGTATCGTTGCAAAAGAAAATCTTATGTTTTCTTCATCATCAACTATCAGTACTTTTGTCATGTTAAATCCTTCTTACCATTGTCGTTTTTTGTCCGGGCATTTGTTAATGCCTGTGCCCTGTAACGCAGTGGAGATAATTGAAAAAAAGAGGCCTGGTCATGAACACTCAAACCCCTTTTATGCAATAATCGGGTTACTCGATGAATTTTATTCGTACAAATAGGGTTAAAGCAATTTGTGTGCCAATACAAACAAGATGTATGGAGTTTAATTTAGCTCTATCTGTTCTATCAGATAGTTACAATGAAAGACAATTCAATGGTGGGTACTTAAGAGGGGTTCTATCGGATGTCTTTGGCACAAAGTGTGCCGGGTACAAAGTGTGTCGGCACACTCATTTCGTTGGGTCTAAAATCTTGTATTCTTTGATTTTTCGGTAGATGGTTCTACGGCCTATTCCAAGCAGGCGGGCGGCCTGGGATTTGTTCCAATAGGCTTTTTCTAAAGCATTCAGGATGTCATCTTTATTCACAGACTTTTTTCCTGAGCAAACCGGTTTTTGAGTTCCTGAATACTCTTTTATTTCCACAGGCAAATGATCGAACAGCATGGTTTGCCCCTGACATAAAACAAACCCATGTTCCATGGTATGTTCAAGTTCTCTTATGTTTCCCGGCCAGGGATAATTCATAAATGCAGTAACCACTTCATTGGACAGTCCATTAATCTGTTTTTTGAACCGTGTGTTAAATATCCCTAAAAAATGGTTTATCAGAAGAGGGATGTCCTCGCGCCTTTCACTAAGTGAAGGAACCGGGATATCCACAACCTTGATCCGGTAATACAGGTCTTCCCTGAACGCTCCGGTTTTTATCTTTTCTTTCAGATTGCAGTTTGTAGCGGCTATGACACGGACATCAATTTTCATCGGAGTTGAATCACCCACCCGTTCAATTTCTTTTTCTTGGATCACTCTTAAAAGTTTAAGCTGGATCAAAGGAGAAACATCACCTATTTCATCCAGAAAAAGGGTGCCCTGGTCTGCCATCTGGAACCGGCCTTCCCTGTTTTTAACGGCACCTGTAAATGCGCCTTTAACATGGCCGAACAATTCGCTTTCAAGAAGATTTTCAGAAAGGGCACTGCAATTGACTTTTACAAAGGGTTTTCCTTTACGCGTACTGTTATGGTGAATGGCATCGGCAATCAGTTCTTTGCCTGTCCCGGTTTTACCGGTAATCAAAACCGTGCTGTCTGTATCTGAAAGATTTTCAAGGAGGGCATAAATTTTTTGCATCCTGTGACTTTTTCCGATGATCCGGTGAAATTGGTTCCGCTCTTTTAACTCACGTTCAAGATTGGTAAGCCTTGTAATATCCCTGACAACAAGGACGGCGCCAAGAGACTTGATGTCGTTATGCCTGAGAGGAGACCCTGTTAAAAGCACTATCTGCCCTGGTTTGTCAGGATGCCTACATTCAATTCGAAACTCATTGATTGTTTTTTGGGTTTTCAAAGTCTTTTTTAAAACATTGATGCATGACCTGCTGCATCTTGTTTGAATTTCTCCAAAATTTTTCCCGGTAATATCTTTGACAGGAAACCTGCAGAGATCTTTGACAGCCTCATTGGCCTCAATTACCCGCAAGGCTTTATCCACCGTGACAACGCCATCTTTCAGACTTCTGAAGATGGCCTCCATATTATGACGAATTCTTAAATTATCCTCTTCCATCTGTATTTTAGTGTCTAAGAGTTTTTTATGTTGAAGACCATGACTGGTTATGCGTAAAAGGGTCTCTTTGCGAATGGGTTTGGGAATATAATCAAAGGCCCCAAGGCGGACAGCATCTGTTGACGTCTGAATATTGGGCTCACCCGTTATCATGATAACCGGGCAGTGTAATTTCCTGGTTTTTATTTCATGGAGAAAATCAATCCCTGAATGGCTCCCAAGGATAATATCAGAAATTATCAGGTCAAGTTCTTTGTCTGAAATGATTTTAAGCGCTGAATCATAGTCTATGGCTGTCATCACATCATAGCCCTGATCAGCAAGGATCATTTCAAAGCCGAAACGAATATTTTCTTCATCATCAATGATAAGAATCTTTGGTTTCATATTTCCTTTTTTGATTGCCACCCGTTATTCACCGGCAGATTGACCATGGCTTTTGTATATTCACCTTCCCTGCTTTCAAACCAGAGGTTCCCCCCATGATTTTTGATAATTCCATGGCTGATGGAAAGCCCCAGCCCTGTCCCCTCACCTTGGGGCTTTGTGGAAAAAAAGGGGTCAGCTACTTTATCGACAAGCTTCTTGGGAATTCCCAGGCCTCTGTCATAAAATATTAAACGCACATACTTTTCTTTCCCTGATTCAATAATTTCGCCATTGATTTCGAGTATTTTGTTCTCATGTGGATTTTTATATTTTTTATTTAAAGCATACCGTGCATTACTGATAATATTTAAAAAAACCTGCTGGATTTCCTGACGGCGCATTTTAATTAGAGGCATATCAGAGGGGATATTTACAGACAAATGTATACCATCCTTTAAGAGCTGTCTTTCCACAAGTTCAAGTGTCAAAGTAAGAATATCATTAATCTGGGCTGGACTGTGTTCTTCCTTTTTGTCCCTTGCAAATAAAAGCAGATTTTTTACAATGTTTCCGATTCGTTCTCCTTCATGGACAATTCGTTCCGGAATCTTTTTATCCCCGCCAAGTTCATGGAATTTATCAATAAGGATCTCAGCAATATTGATGATACCGGTAACAGGATTATTGATCTCATGCGCAACTCCGGCAGCCAGTTCACCCAGGGAAGCAAGATGACCTGCTCGCATGGCCTCGGCCTGCAGGCGGTTTTTTTCAGTAATATCCCTCATAACAATAACTGATTTCATTTTTTCGTCTGATTCCTGAAAAGGGGAGAAAACAATATCATATCGTTTTTGATCCGTAAAATTTGTTTCCAGGTGCTGAATACGATTCTCACTCAAAGATTCTTGCAGAAGGCAGAATTCACAAGGTTCATCCATCTGAAAAAAATTTTTATAACATTTTTTGCCTTGCAACTCTCCAAACACATCTTTGGAAACATTGTTCTGGAATTCGATGGTATAGTCCTTATTAATAACATGCACGCTGTCTCCAACACCATTTAATACGCTTTGAAGTTTGTTACGTTCGCTTTGCAGATTTTTTTTAATATTCCTGTGTTTTTCAGAGGCGCGTATTGCCATGATACCATATGCCAGGTCATTTGCGATTTCCTTTAAAAGTGCTGCCTTTTTAGCAGAAAACGCCTTCTTTTCAGAGGCATAAATGCTCAAAGCGCCAAAAATATGATGTTCGAAACTCAGCGGCAGGGCAATGTTTGAGCGAAAACCCCTCTTTCCCGCTCGTTTTCTCCAGGGGGAAAAATTAGGATCAGAAGATATTTGTTGACTGACAGCAGGGGTGTTCTCGCGAATTGCTCTGCCTATTGGGCTTCGGCCCAATTCTGTATCGTCCCATCTAACATTCAAGTTGTCAAGATAGCCTTCCCCACATCCATATTGAGCTGACGGAATTATGAGTTTTTCTTTGCCCTGGCCAGCAAAACCGATCCAGGCATAACGGTAATTTCCTTTTTCAACAATAATCCGGCAGATACTATTAATCATATCAGATTCATTTTTAGCATGAACTATAATTTTATTACACTCGCTGTGCAAGTTCAATGTGCTGTTAATTTGGGCAATTTTCTTTTGTGTCTTGTGCTGCTGACAGGCCTCGGCCAAGATTTGGCAGATACCATTAATAAGGTTTTGTTCCTCTTTCAAAAAAGGTGTTTCATCAAAAACAGATTCTTTTAAATAGAAAACCTCGATTTCGCCCTCTTTTTGATTAGAAAAAATAATATCAGAGGAAATTTTCCAGGGGGTTTTTTTAAATTTTTCTGAAATATATTCTTTTTTTCCAAAACGCAACCTGCAGCATGTTGATTCAGGATACTGAAAACTGGGTGGTATAAATCGCACAACATCTTCAAAAATCTGATCAAGTGTTTTGCTAAGGCGTATGGAGTTGGATATTTTATACATACAGTCAAGTTCTTTTAGACGTTCGCCAAGTTCATACATGAACTTTTTGTTTTGGTTAACAGCTATTTTCTCTGTTGTAATATCTCTTGCAATACCACCAATCTGGACAGGATCACCCGCGTCATTATAAACAACAGTTTTTTTATCATTGAGCCATCGGATCTTGCCGTCATCTCTAATAATCCGGTATTGACTCTCAACTTTTCCATTTTTTAACAAATGCTCGGCTTCCCATGATATTTTTTCACGGTCTTCAGGGTGAACCATTTCAATCCAGAATTCCGGGTTTGCATAAAGCTTCGACAGCGCTCTGCCATAGACAGATTCAGCAGCAGGGTTAAGGTAGAGGAGCTGTCCATCAAGATCAGCAGCCCAGGCAACATCATTTAGTGAGTTAAGTAATCTTTTAAATCGGTCATCACTTTCCTTTAATTGCAGCTCACGCTGCACCTGATCGGTAATGTCTTGCACCGTACCGATCATCTTTTCCCAAACACCGTTTTTATTAAGGAAGATCTTACCAAAGCTTTGTACATGTCGAACATCACCGTTTGAATGCACTATTCTGTATTCGTAACCTTCATCCATCTCTTTATTCCGAATCTTGTCAATTTGTTCCCGGATATAGGCTTTGTCTTCGGGATGAACAACGTCTATGAAATCGTCAAGGGATAACTTCATTTTCTGTGGGTCCAGGCCAACTATTCGGTAAGCCTCATGGGAAAGTTGAATCTCATCCGTTATGATATCCCACTCCCAACTTCCCAAGTGCGCGATGCGTTGAGCTTCAGCAAAATTGGCCTCACTTTTACGCAAAGCCTCTTCTGCTGATTTTTGTTCGTGGATGTCACGGGTGCAGCCAACCATTCGAACAGGATTGCCGATTTCATCAAAGATAGCCTTGCCGCGGGAGTTAAGGTCAAATCTTTTCTCGTTTTCTTGTAACGCCGTTAAAGATTCTAACTCGTTCAGCCGGGTATATCCTAGTTGGGCGGTCATTTGCGCAAATTTGAATAGGAAAGAGAGGATCGCTCGGAACTTTTTCTCTGTGCAAATCGGAATTCCCCTGAAAGCTTTAATGTACTCTGTCTCGTCAAATCCAAATTTTTGTGCCTGCTCTCTGAAAAATTGCTCTTTGGTTTTATCCGGGGGTTCCAAAAAAACCTGCCCTGAAAATACATTGGCAACATGTTCCCCTGCTATGATAATCTGAGACGATGCATAAACCAATCCACGCGGACACGTATGGATCACAAAAGGCGCAGCCGTATACAGATTTTTTCTGATCTTTGTATTGCTCTTGATACACTCTTTTAGGGTCTGTGGATGCTGCCTGTAAAAATCCGTACATATCCTTTGCCCCCCCGAGCTGGTTAGGACCTCCCCATCCATGTCGATGATGGCAGAGTGAACAGAGGTGATTATGTACAATTCATCGGTTAACTCTTGCAGTTTGTCTATGTCAACCAGTTCTTTCAAGCTGTATTTCATTGTTTCCTTGTTTACCACTCGCTGTTAGATTTTTTTGAATTTGACTGCCAAACAATCCTTCATTAAAATCAGGCCACTTTTTTCCGGAAGCTTTTCAAAGATGGTTCTGGCTGGCATAATTTGAGGAAAAATACGGCTGCTCATATGTTTTGTAGAAGGATTGAAAAAAATATTATTGTATGTAAAATGGACTCGATGTCAAGATCAATACACTACTGATTAGCTTGCCGAGCAAAATTCCGAGCAATAAAAATGAAGCAAAATAGCCTTTTTTAGACACCTCAGGTTTAGATCACCGGATATACATGGGTATATTGGTAATGATATTGCTCGTAAAAGAGATTAGTTTTTCCATCATCCACGGCGCAGCAAATAAAAGCCCGATAAAAACGGCAAGGATTTTGGGTACAAAGGTAAGGGTCATCTCCTGGATCTGGGTAACAGCCTGGAACACACTGATGATAAGACCTGCAATCAGGCCCAAACCCAGCATGGGCAGGGACAAAAGAATGGTCAGGATAATGGCCTGTTTGGCAAATTCTATAACAAATTCAGGGGTCATTTTACACTCCAAAACTTTTTATCATTGAGCCTGCAATCAAATGCCAGCCGTCCACAAGGACAAAAAGCATCAGCTTGAAAGGCAGGGAAATCATAACCGGGGGCAGCATCATCATGCCCATGGCCAGCAGCACCGAGGCGACGACCATATCAATGACAAGAAAGGGAACGTACAAAATAAAGCCTACGATAAATGCTGTTTTAAGCTCGGAAATCACATAGGCCGGAATCAGTGCCAGAAGTGACACATCATCTCTGGTTTCAGGCTTTTTCATTCCGGCCTCTTTGACAAACAGGGCAATGTCGGCTTCCCTGGTGTTGAGCAGCAAAAATTTCCGTATGGGCTTCTGCGCCTCGTCAAAGGCCGTTTCATAGGAAATTTCACGTTCAAGATAGGGATTTAAGGCTTTGTCATACACTTCCAGCGCCACGGGTTTTATAATAAAAAAAGTCATAAATAGTGAAAGCCCTATGATCACCTGGTTGGGCGGGCTTGACTGGGTGCCGATGGCCTGGCGCAGGAAGTGAAATACCACCACCAGACGGGTAAACGGGGTCATCAGGATCAAAATGGCCGGAGCCAGGGCAATAATGGTTAAAAGGGCAATGATTTCAAGGACGACCGCCACCTCTTCGGGTTCCTGGGCTGTGCCGACACTCAGTTCCAGGGAAGGAATAGGGAAGGTGACGGCACCTGCGGTATCAGCAACGCCTGTGATCATGATGGTTGCAAGCAGAATCAACCCTGCCCACCCGATCAAGCGACCATGTCTGATCATGATCTCTCTCCTTTCCCGGAATCGGGACGGGAATTGGAAGAATTATTTTCCAAGGGCATATTGTGACCACTGCTCTCTTTCATCAAACTTTTTTTGAGCAGCGTCTGAAATCCTGTGGTCTTTTCCGAAGGTGCCAATACGGTTTTTTGGACCTCGCGAAAACGGGCCAAAGACGATATGCCGGCGGGCGAAACCCCGATAAGAACCGATTCATCCTGAACAGATACCAGTACCAGTTTTTCCTTGGGGGATAAATGATGGACGGATAAAACCTTTATCAGTTCCGCTGAATCTCGCGCGCCGAACCGGCCTGAAACCCTGCGAACAAGATAAAGGGCCAGTAGAAAAAAAGCCAGAACAGCAAACAGCATGCCGAAACTTTTGGCAAATTCCACCCACATATCGGTATGCGTATTCACTGATCTTCCGAGGCCAGGGATTTGACACGGTCAATGGGCGTGATGACGTCGGTGAGACGAACCCCGAATTTCTCATTGACCACCACAACTTCTCCCCGGGCAATGAGCTTACGGTTGATATATACCTCCAGGGGTTCACCGGCAAGTTTGTTCAACTCAATAATGGATCCCTGGGCCAGCTGTAGGAGATCATTGACCAGCATTTTGGTTTTGCCCAGTTCCACGGAAAGCTCCAAAGGGATATCCAGGATAAAATCCAGTTCCCTTGCGCCATGCTCCTCGTCATGCCTGGATTCTTCTTCCAGATAATCATCATTTGTCGTGCCGTTTTTATCAACCATCTTTACCTCTTACAGTCGGTTACAATTTTATCTTTAATCTTAAATGCCTGAAAACCCCGCTGAACACCAATGAATCCTGTCAGTTTCACAAGCCCTCCCACAAAGCAGGGTAATGGGTCGGATGCGTCGTTATCCAGTTGGATGACGTCACCGGGCTGCATATACAAGAGCCGTTCACCGGTGATCTCTGTTTTACCCAGAAGAATTCTTAAATCCACCTGGGAATTGAGGATCACCTCTTCAATCATCCGCCGCCAGTTGTAGTCGATTTCTTCAATTTCCGTCTGGACACCGGATGACAGTTTGTTGCGCATGGGTTCGATCATGGAATAGGGATAGCAGACCACAAGATTCCCTGCGGCCTGCTCCAGTTCGATTTCAAACCGGGTAACGATGACAAGGTCTGTGGGCAGTACAATGGCCGTGAACTGGGGGTTCATTTCCGAACGGATCAGGGATGCTTTGACCAGCTCTATGGGGGCCCAGGAGGCCTCAATGTTTTTGAGAACCGCCAGGACTGCCTTTTTAATCATCACCTCTTCAATGCGGGTAAATTCGCGGCCCTCCACCCTTGCTTTTCCCAATGCTTCTCCACCAAAAAAAGTATCAATGAGGTTATAAACCAGCTGGCTTTCAAACACCACCAGACCATGTCCCCTTAACGGCTCCATCCTGAATACGTGAAGACTTGTGGGCACAGGAAGGCTGCGGACGAATTCAGAAAACTTCAGGGTGTCAAAGGGATTGGCAGACACATCCACATTGGTCTGGAGCAGTGAAGACAATGTGGCCCGAACTTCCCTGGAGAGACGTTCATTAATAACGTCAAAGGTAGGCATTCTTGCCCTGACCACCTTGTCCTGGCTGGTGAAATCATAGGCAACAACACCTTCAATCGCCTCCTCATCAATTTCCGGAATATCGGTCTCAGTGTCTACTTCTCCGGAATCCAGTCCGTCTAGTAGACTGTCAACCTCGTCCTGGGATAGAATTTCACTCATGGCACCATCACTGCATTATAAAATTGGTAAAATAAATTTGCCTTATGGCAACTTTGGGAAAAATCTGATTAATTCGGTCGAGAAGTGCAAATTTCAGTTTAAGTTTGCCATGGGGGCTTCGCAGATCCATCCAGCTCATCTGCCGCATCTGGCTTTCAATTATTTTTCTTATCCTGGGCTCCATGGTATAGACCTGCCTTCGAAACTCGGGATCTATCATTTCAAGGGCGATGCCCATGGATATGTAATGCATGTTTGAATCTTGTTTTAAAAGAATTTGTTCAAAGGGTTCCAGCTGCACAATATCCTCAAATATCGCTTTGTTCTGGTCTTTCAGGGCCGCCTGAATGCTTTCCTCAGTCACGACATTTTCAGCAACCGGCTGTTCAGGGACCTCTTTTGTCTTACCGCCAAATAAAAAAAAGAACACACCGGCACCAATCCCGCCCAATAAAAGGAGAAACGACAGGAGAATAATGATCAGTTTTTTCTTTCCTGACAGCAGTCTGCCGATCAATCCCTTTTTGACAGGTCCTTCTTCTGAAACCCCGCCACCATTGTTTATGGATTCGGTCAGTTCATCGCCTTCGAGTTCTTCCAGCAGATCTTCAGCCACAACACCTCCCAAAATAGTCTGGTCCTTCATTTGCCGAGCTGGTCTTTGCAGGCTGCATTGCAAATACCCTTAATATATCAGGCTATAAGAAGTGACAGCAAGCCTTATGCCAGCCTGCATGGGTTTTACCTGGATAGAAGGGAAACAAAAAATTTATGGTAAAGATTATAGGAAAGAAGAAAGATTTGCAAAATTATTTATTTGAGTATCGTTCAAACACGATATAAAAAAACGTCACTTTGACCGTGGATCTGTCAATCTTTTGACAGATCCACGGTCAAGAGGGCAGGGGGATTATGCAACAAAATGCAGCGAACCCCTGTTATTTATAGCCGCGGTATGATCCGTTAAATGATCTGCCGCCTCTTCCTGGGCATCGTCACCGGACCCGCGCTTTGTCTGCTTTTTTCCGGCTGACTGCCCCTGGGCCCGGGCATCGGCCATGGACTGCTGGAAATCGCTGCTCATATCAACTTCAAAGCTCTCAAGGCTGATACCGGAGGAAGAGAGCATGGTTTTGATTTCATTAACATTGGCTGCCAGAATATCTTTTGCTGACTGGTGTTCAGTAATCACGCTGATCTTTATGCCGTTCCCATTATGGTCAATGCTCATGTAGACCCGGCCTAATTCAGGGGGTTTTAGTTGCATCCGGATGGTGTCGTCTCCGGTATTGATTGATCGGACAATGCTTTTTCCCACCTGCCGGGTGACAAAGTCAGGCAGTGTGGAAAAGGCCTGCTCGGTGCGTTGTGTACCCGAAGTTCCCACACTCCCTGTCGTGGTTGATTTTTCCACGCCAAAAACAAGGGCATGGGCTTCTGAATTTTTGGACATTGTATCCCCTGACTGGGAATTTGTGGAGGCGGTCATCTTTTCCAGAGCAGCTGCATCGGCCTGGGTTGCCGTGGTGGAAATCTGTGATGCCGATTCCTTGCTTGTTCCTGCGGTGTCAGAAAAACTGTTGGCGATTTTAAATGCATCATCAGAATCGGTTTTTCCTGTTTGAAGGTTACCGGAGGCACTATTTCCAACCGCAGAGGCCTCGGCAGCCGTTTTTGCACTCACCTCACGCCTGTTGATCTGATCCATGAACTGAACCTGGAACCGCTCCTCAATTTCTTTGACCATGGCGTCGGAACTTTCGCTAAGCGTTATGCTATAATCGACAGCTCCCTCACGCTCTTCTTGAAAATTCAGTCCGGAAAAAAATTGGTTAAGCAATCCGTGTCGGCCGGACCGGGTTGCGAGGGCATCAAAAGAATCGGTTGTAAATGTGTCTGATAATGATTGTTCAGTCTGGTTTGCCTGATTCTCTTCCAACAGGTTACGCTTCTGGGCAAAGGCATCAATTATCGTGGCCAGGGTCAACGGCTCGTCAGATGTTTCAATGAAAGAATCCAGATCAAGCTGTTGCAAAAGGGTGGTATAGGCATCGTCTTCATCTTTTGTCTGATAGGTCACGCCGGATTCACCGGCGGTATCCAGAAGTTGCTCAAGCTGTTCAATAAACGTATCAAAATCAAATCCACGGGTCCCTTCGGAGGCTTGATCCATGATTGATGTCATTTCCTGATCATCCATGCCCATCATTGACAAAAGGGATTTGATATAGGGCAGATCAGAGGTGGGCATGAGCGTCTCTGCCGGGGTGATCTCTTCAGCTTCGGCAAGGGGCAGGTCAAACAGATCATCCATGAAACCGGCCACGGAGATCAGGCCGCCCCCCTCTTCAAGGCTCAGGGTCAGATCCGACAGCATTTCCTCAACAGATGCCTGATCAAAACCAGCCTGAACAAGCAGATCGCCAAGGGCGTCAAGCCCCTCTTCATCCAGGGACAGATTGTCCAGATCGTAATTGGAAATGGATAAAAGCAGACTTTTTAATTCCGTAAGAAAGTCAGAACCCCCGCCATGTTCCAGGGCATCTTCAAGGTCTGAAACCTTTTGTTTAGTTGTTCGGACAGCAAAACGAGATTTTTCCACCGTGGATATTTCAGTGTTCTGTTCTTCGGTGGACAAGTTGGGCTTTTGCGCAGTGGTAAGCGGTGAGGCCTGCGTCTGAACACTGTTATCCTCTGAACGCCTGACATGGGTCTCTTGCTCAACGGTGTTTATCTCTCTTGAGCGTTCCATGCCTGAGTCCCGTTGCATGGCCTTGTCCAGCTGCCCCTGAAATGCAGAGACCGCAGCACCACTGTCTGTGGAAACAGTGCCGGTAGCGGTTGCACCCATGAGGGCGTCTGAAGAACGTCCTGTCAGTAACGCATTGATGTCTGAAACATTGGATAACATGAGTCACCTTTAATTTAATGGCCTTTTTCATGAGTTTTACCATCAAAAAAAGCAACCATCATGCCAACCAATTGAATATTGATTAACATGTAATTTTTTCAATGTATTACGACAAGTTTGTCTGTGCATGAAATTGAAAGTGTTACAGTTGCCGGGGCAGGATTTTCCCATAAAAAAATCACAAGGGAAATAATTACCTGTTTTTTTTATATCTACCCCGGCGTACCAGGATATTGCGGCAGGCCATACGGTGGTGCCGGGGTAAAATTTTCAGGTACAGCGATTAAATTTTTGGAACTGGATATCCGGTAATACTTATCCTTCTGGATTCCTTGACATCCTGGGCAGACATGACAATATCCTGGAGTTCCCCTGCCATGAATTTTGCATACCCGGCCAGGTCCATGAGCCCATGGCCTGACAGGTTGAATATAATGGTTTTTTCCTTTCCTTCTTCTTTTGCCTGTTTTGCACAGCGGATGGCACAGGCTACGGCATGGCATGTTTCAGGGGCTACAACCAGGCCTTCGGTGCGGGCAAACGTGAGGCCTGCCTCATAACATTCCAGCTGTTTGATGGCCATGGGGCTCATCAGTCCGGCTTCAACGGCATGGGACACCAGGGGCGCCATGCCGTGGTATCTTAAACCGCCGGCATGGATGGGGGCCGGGATGAATTTGTGCCCTAAAGAGTGCATGGGCAGCATGGGGGTCATCTGGGCCACATCCCCGAAGTCATAGGAAAACGGGGTTGCAGTCAGGGTGGGGCAGGAGGCGGGTTCCACGGGAATGATTTCAATATCCGCGCCGTTGATTTTATCCAGAACAAAGGGGAAGGCCAGCCCTGCAAAATTGGAACCGCCTCCGGCGCACCCGATCACGGTGTCCACCTTTTTTATTCCGAATTTGTCCAGCTGTTTTTTTGCTTCCAGTCCGATAATGGTCTGGTGGAGCATGACATGATTGAGCACTGATCCTAAAGCGTACCGGGTCTTTCCGGTTTTATCACTGACGGCAGCTTCAATGGCCTCTGAAATGGCAATGCCCAGGGATCCCGGCGTATCCGGCATTTTAGCCAGAATATCCCGGCCTACCTGGGTTTCATTTGACGGACTTGCAACACATTCTCCGCCCCAGGTCTCCATGAGTGACTTTCTGAAGGGCTTCTGGTCAAAACTGATCCTGACCATGAATACCTTGCACTCCATGCCCAGAAGGGCGCAGGAATAGGACAGGGCAGACCCCCACTGCCCGGCCCCGGTCTCCGTGGTCAACCGCTTGATGCCGAACTCCTTATTGTACCAGGCCTGGGCCACGGCAGTATTGGGTTTATGGCTGCCGGCCGGAGAAACGCTTTCATTTTTATAAAAAATCTTTGCCGGTGTTCCCAGCGCCTTTTCCAGATGTATCGCCCGGTGCAACGGAGAGGGCCGCCACCGGTAAAGCAGATCCAGAATACCCTCTGGGATATCAATCCAGCGCTGTTGGGACATCTCCTGTTCGATCAGATTCATGGGAAACACGGCGGCCAGCATATCCGGGCTGATGGGTTTGCCGTCCTGTCCCAGGGGCGGATTGATGGTGCCCGGCAGGTCTGCTGCCAGGTTATACCATTGGCGGGGAATTTCATCCTCGTTTAAAAAAATTTTGGTGGGCATATGATCCGGCTCCTTTTCCATTAAGGGTGTATATCAATTTGTCAGACGAGCTTGTTTCTTTTAAAAGAAACAAGCTCGTCGTTTTTATAAGGAGGAGCCAACTATGTCAAGAAAAGATATTTCTATGCCGCCCCAGATCAGTTTCCAACTTCCTAAAATGACCGATTGAATAATTTTTGTCTATGAATTTTGTTTTACTGCCACAGGGACAAAGAACCGAAACGTACTCCCCTGACCGTATTTGCTATTTACGGTAATGACACCATTGTTTGCTTTTACAATCCCCATAACAACAGGTAAATCCAGCCCTCTGCCTGCCGCTTTGGTCGAAAAAAACGGATCGAAAATTTTTTCGAGGTTCTGTTCCTCAATTCCACAACCAAAGTCTTCTATCTGCAGGCAGACATATTCATTGCAGTCAGGTATCCAATCTACAGGGAAGCTATACTTTTGGGGTATTTCGTTGGCGAGGACGGTCTTCAAACTAAGATAGACAGTGCCTTCTTTTTGATAGGACTCTGCGGCATTGCTAACAAGGTTGATGACAAGTTGTTGAATCTGATTCACATTCCCATAGATCATGGGACCATGAGCCGGAAAATTTGCTTCCAGAACGATATTGCTTGACAATGAGGCCCGAAGAAGAGGCATGATCATATTGCAGACCTTGCCTATATCCATGTTCATTTTCCCAGAATTGTTTTTCCCAAGGTAGGTAAGCATCAACCCATTGACTTTGGAAGCCTTTTGAGCAAGTCGTATGGCTTTCATCAGATTGTCACGTGGGGATTTCTCCAACTCAATTAACTTAAGACTCAGTTCCAGATTCCCCATGATCCCCATCAGGTAATTGTTGAAGTGGTGCGCAATCGCTGCCGCCATTCGGCTAAGGCTTTCCTGTTTTTTAAGGTGCCAATTTTGAATCTGCAGTTCTTCCATATTTTTTCGATCTGTAATATCCCGAACAACGGCAAGAATGTGAGGTTTTCCATTTTTATAGAAGATGTTTGAATTTACTTCAACGGGAAAGGTTTCACCTGATTTCTTGATATGAAATGTTTCAAAAACCAGATGCCCTTCTTTGCGCAATTTGTTTCTATAATCGGGTTTGGCATGCCCGTTAACATCAGGCTTGACGGTTATATCCGGTACCGAAAGATTCATCAACTCATCATAGGTATACCCATATCGTTTACAGGCTATGTCATTAACTTCTACAAACGGTGCAAAACCCTCCTGTTTCACAGGATGGATAAATATTGCGTCATTGATGGAATTGAAAAAGGTCTTGATTCTTTTCGATTGTACGACAAGTTTGTCCTTCGCCGATTTAGATTCGGTAATATCCATAACATTGCCGACGATTTTTTCAACTTTATCTCCTTTCCAAATAGGTTCGGCCACAGTTTTAATCCATTTTTTTTCCCCTGACGATTTCTGGAATTCAAATTCCAGGTCATAGCCAATCCCTTTCTTTTCACATTGATGGAAAGCCGACAATATTTTAGGTCGGTCTTCAGGATTATAGCATTCAAGACTTGCATTAATATGCTCAGACGAACCGGATTCATACTGAGTGGGTTCAAATCCATGCAGCCGATACAACTCTTTTGTCCAATACATCTTTTGGTCTTCTACATTCCACTCCCATCCACCTGTTTTTGCCAAGCGTTGAGCATTATCAAGCAGTTTTTGGCTGCGTTCTAATTTATCAGATGTCCGTTTGCTTTCGGTAATATCAGTGATGATGTGAATAAACGTTGAGGGCTTTGCCGTAGAATCGAAAATCGGATCTACAATGACCTCAAACCATCTCTCATTAATTTGGATCTCAATAGATTCTTGTTGCAGAGTTTGACGGGCTTTTATAAGAGGACACTCTTTAACCGGCTGGTCGGCACCATGCACAATTTGCCAGCATTTTTTCCCGATTATCTCTAAATTGCTTCGATTGAATAAACGCTCGGCAGCATTGTTCGATTTTAAGATGCAGTGATCTTTATCAATAATCCAAACGGCAGACTTCATGGCGTTGAATATTCCTCATTTCACCACTTTCCCGGCGGTGTTTAATTCCATTATTTTTCCTGAATGAAGGTTGAGGTGGTTATTATTACAGCTGAAGACCTAACTTTTCTTTGATGGTTTGGATACCCATCTTTTCAACAAAACGGGAGGTTCTGTTTTGGGCCGGGGCTGTTTCACAGTAAAGGTCGAGAAATTTTTGGCAAAGCGCAAGGGCTTTTTGGATGGAGAGCTCTTTGGCCAGCTCATCACCGATTCTGGGTTTCATGCCGGAATTACCGCCCACAAACATACGCCAGCCTGTGGGCGTACCGATGAATCCGATATCCCGGAGGCGGGATTCTGCGCAGCTAAAGGTGCAGCCGGAAATGCCCAGTTTGATTTTGGCCGGTGTTGGAATGGCGCCATATTTTTCCTCAAGGATTTGGGCAAGGCCCATGGCATCCTGCTTGGCAAATTTACACCAATCCGTCCCCGGACATGCCTGGACATAGTGTCCGCCGCTTCTGAACGGCATGGCGTCACACAGGGCATGAATCTTTTCCCTGCTGAGTCCGTAAAAGCCAATGCGCTGTCCCGAGGTCAGCTTTACCATCGGCACCTCGTAGGCCCGGACAAGTTCAGCCATTTTTTCCAGATCCCGGGCGCTGAGTTTTCCGGAAGGCGGTGTGATGCGGGCAGCAAAGGTTTTACCGTCCCGTTGCAGAAATACACCGGCGGGAAGATCTTTTTCTTGTGACATATCTGGTCTCCAGGGGTTTTGTTACAGCTTGCAGGCTGTTGGTTTCGGCAAAACATTCGAGGGAATATAATTCGATATGTATCAAATTCAAGGGTCAAGTCTCTTTTGGTCTTGGTTTGTCGCAATTACCAAACAAGCTGTATGTATATTTAAAACCGAATTCAAGACACCCCTGCAACGATATCCCACAAAGCACGGACCCGGGGATTGGAAAGGTTTGTATTCCGTGTGCAAAGGGCTATTTCATAAGGGGGCAGTTCCGGCATGTTGTCCAGTACAACAATATCCCGGTAAAGTTGGCTTTTTTCCAGAACCAGGCGTGGCACAAATCCGATACCGAATCCCAGGTTGACCAGGGCGATAATGGCTTCATGGCCCGTGACCTGGGAGTAAATGCGCGGTAGCACGGAATTTTCCACAAACCACCGATCAATACGCTCCCGGCTTAAGCCTTTATCCGCAAGAATCAGGGGTATTTTTTCCCAGTTTGGCTCCTTTTTGCTGTTTCTTACCAGCACATCGGGATAATGCCCGGCCCCGATAAAAACCAGGGGGCTGACCGCCATGTTTAAAAAACTGATCTGGGTTCCGGGTTTTTCCGGCAGGGCGGCAATGACTGCATCTGCATCCCGGTTCATCAGTCGATCTATCGCCTGGGCCGGGTCTCCTGTTTCAAGGTGAATCTGCACCCTTGGGTGCATGGCGCGATAGCGGGGAATAAATCTGGGCAGGATACTGTATGCGGCGGTCACCGAGCAGTAAATTGAAAGCTGGCCGGACAGGATTGCATCCTTTGATAATTCTCCCTGGAGTCGTTCAAACCGGCCAAGCACATCTTCGGCATATTTTTTAAAGGCCTGTCCGGCATAGGTCAACTCCACACAGCGGTTGCTCCGGATAAAAAGCTGTTTTCCCACATCCGTTTCCAGACGCTGGATTACCCGGGTCAGGGCTGACGGTGAAATATTGCATGCCTGGCTTGTCCGGGAGAAGTGTACAGAGCCGGCCAGGTGGTGGAATAATTCAAGGGTGCGGATATCCATCTCTTGTTTTTGCCTCAATTATGGTGACGCATTGTCATATCAAATATTTTAAAAGTTTGTTTCGATGTTTGCAATACTAAATTGCAAATGATTCATTTGACGCAACGATAGTTTTAAGCCATTTTATTCACAACATTTACCTGTTGTTTGGACGAGAAGTTGCCCATCTTCGGCGTCGCAGATGAGTGACTTGTCGTTCAGAAACTAAAATTAAGGAGACAATATATGGGCATCAACTATTTCAACACTCTGCCATTGCGGCTGCAACTTGAAGAACTCTCCCAGTGCCGCTTCATGGACCCTTCCGAATTTAACGGGGTTGAGGCACTCAAGGGGAAAAAAATTGTGATCGTGGGATGCGGGTCCCAGGGGCTGCACCAGGGCCTGAATTTAAGGGACAGCGGCCTGGATGTCTCCTATGCATTAAGAGAAGCCGCCATTTCCGGGAAACGGCAATCCTGGAAAAATGCCACGGAGAACGGCTTTGCCGTGGGTACCTATGAACAGATGCTGCCGACGGCAGATCTGGTCATCAACCTGACCCCGGACAAACAGCACTCCAATGTCATTGAATCCGTCATGCCTTTGATGAAAAAGGATGCCTGCCTTTCCTATTCCCACGGGTTTAATATTGTTGAAGAGGGCATGCAGATCAGAAAAGACCTCACTGTTATCATGGTGGCTCCCAAATCCCCGGGAACCGAAGTAAGGGAAGAGTACAAAAGAGGCTTTGGCGTGCCCACCCTGATTGCCGTACACCGGGAAAACGATCCCAGAGGGGAGGGCCTTGAACTTGCCAAAGCTTATGCGGCCGGCACAGGCGGTCACAAGGCCGGTGTTTTGCAGTCCTCATTTGTGGCTGAGGTAAAATCGGATCTCATGGGCGAGCAGACCATTTTATGCGGGGTTCTGCAAACCGGCGCGCTGCTGTGCTATGACAAGATGATTGACAGCGGCATGGATGAAGGATACGCATCCAAACTGGTTCAGTATGGCTGGGAAACCGTGACCGAAGCCCTGAAACACGGCGGCATCACCAACATGATGGACAGGCTGTCCAATCCGGCTAAAATCAAGGCCTTTGAATTAAGCCAGCAGCTCAAGGCGCTCTGGACACCTTTGTACAACAAGCACATGGACGACATCATGACAGGTACGTTTTCAAAAACCATGATGGAAGACTGGGCCAATGATGACGCCAATCTGCTCAAATGGCGGGCCCAGACCCAGGATACGGCCTTTGAAAAATCAACGTCCCAGGAGGCAGACATCCCGGAGCAGGAATATTTTGACAACGGCATTCTCATGGTGGCCATGATCAAGGCTGGCGTGGAACTGGCTTTTGATACCATGGTGTCAGCCGGCATTATTGCCGAATCCGCCTATTACGAATCCCTGCATGAGGTGCCCCTGATCTCTAACCTCATTGCCAGGAAAAAACTGTATGAAATGAACGTGGTGATTTCAGATACTGCCGAATATGGCTGCTATCTGTTTTCCCATACCGCGGTGCCCCTGCTTAAAGATTTCATGGCAGGCCTTGATACTGATGTGATCGGCAAGGGCCTGGCGCTTGAAGACAACAGCGTGGACAACATCCGCCTGATCCAGGTTAATGATGCCATCCGTAACCATCCTGTGGAAATAGTGGGTAAAAAACTGCGTGGATATATGGGGGCCATGAAAGCTCTGCGCTAACCAGTGTCCTTTTAACAAATAGCTTTTTTGTCCAATTTCCGGTTAAATGAACCGGACACGCCGGTTATTTGTAACGTTCACGGCGGCTGAGCCGCCGTGAATCGCGGTGCTGACTTCGCGATTTTTTAAAGAAGATGATATGCTTTTAAGAAAAAAATGATGACGAGTAAAAACGACAAATATATCGGTAGATACAAGATCAACGCATTTCTCGGCAGTGGCACCATGGGCCGGATTTATCGCGTCACCATCCCGGTGCTTGAAAAAACGGCTGCTTTAAAATTGTTCACCCCCAGCCGGGCCTTGATTGAAAAGGTCGGTTTAACATGCCTCAGAGAGCAGTTTATTCATGAGGCAGCGGTGATTGCAAATATCCGGCATCCCAATGTGGTGGGCATCTGGAGTCTTGAAGAGAGAGCAAATGAATTGTTTTACCTGATGGAATATTACTGCCGGAATCTAGGACAACTCATTGGAGAATCCTATTGGGCAGACAGGCCCTCCAGAAAGGTGTCCGTTGACAAAGCCTGCCATTACCTGACCCAGATTGTTGAAGGGCTTTGCCGCCTGCACGAGGCGGATATCATTCACCGGGATATAAAACCCTTTAATATCATGATTGCAGATACGGGAACGGTGAAGATTGTTGATTTTGGTCTTTCCAAACGCAGGGGTGAAAAACAATTTTTTTGTGCAGAAAAACTTACCATCGGCACACCGTTTTATAGTGCTCCGGAACAGATTGATTCTCCTGAAACCGTGGATCAAAGAGCAGACCTGTATTCTGCCGGGGTGATCCTTTACCGGATGGTAACAGGTCATCTGCCCGATAAAAATCCAGCCCAGCCCAGTGAATTAAATCCGCAATTGGATGGCAACTGTGACCGGTTCATTCTCAAGGCCATTGCCCCTCATCCGGATGACCGGTTTCAGACAGCGGAGGCAATGTCGGATGGATTAAAGGCGTTTTCCGTACAATATAAGAATGCCAGACAGGGAGAATGTTTTGCGCCGGATGAAATTTTTCAGGAAAAAAAAACGGCTCCCCGGATCAAACCCACGCTCCCCATCAGATCCGAATCGTCCAGAATACTTGCAAAGGACGCCGGCAAGGTTTTCAATCTGGATGATTTAAACCAGCCATTGGTCTTTGTTGAAAATGCGTTTCAAAAAATAAGTGATACCACGGTGATAGACCATGCCACCAATCTGGTCTGGCAGCAATCGGGTTCGCGCTATCCCATGATGTGGGATCAGGCCCAACGTTATATTCAACTGCTGTCCGAATCCGGATTCGGCGGACGTCAAAATTGGCGAATGCCCACCATCAACGAGATACTGTCACTGGTTAACCCAAAGCATGATGACGATTTTTGCATGGAACACGTATTTTCACCCGATCAAAAGTGGCTCTGGAGCAGTGATACCCGTTCAAAAAGAGCTGTCTGGACCGTGGATGCTCAAATGGGATTTGTAAACTGCAGCGATCTTTTTGATTATAATTTTGTCAAAGGGGTCTGTTCTGTAAAATAAAGAAAAGAGGCACTTATTTTTTTATGTCCGGATCTACTGCCTGGGCGTATTTAAACGGCAGGCCTGCGGCCAGTATTTTCCGGGCGGCTGTTTGATTGTCATAGTCTATATACCGGATGTCCAGACAATATTTTTCCGTATCCCAGATCACATATTTGGCTCTTGGGTCGCCGTCACGGGGCTGGCCGACACTGCCGACATTCACCATATATTTTTTATTTTTGTCAAGCTGAGTCAACCCCGGATTCAATGGTTGAACCTGAATGTCGCGATCTTCAGGGAAAACAAGGCTTAATCTGTGGGTATGCCCTAAAAAACAGATGGATTCTTTTATCTGCCCAAACGCATGGCGCAATTCAGAGTTGGGGATTTGGTGAAGATAATGCCGAACGGAATCCGGCCAGAACCCATGGACAAAAAAAGCCTGATACTGAGAAAGATTGACGGGTAATCCCTTTAAATAGTCAATAGATGATGGTGACAATTTGGACAGGGTGGCATCCAGCGATTTTTTTGTATCCCCGATATACCATTTATACACTTTTTCATTGATACAGGCCAGTTCATGATTGCCAAGAATAGATGGTATCCTGCTTGCGATTATCTGCTGGATAACCGCCTCGCTATCAGCGCCGTATCCGATATTATCGCCCAGGGAAATAATTTTATTGATCGCCTGAAGTTCCATATCTTTAAGCACGGTTTTAAATGCTTCTATATTACCATGAATGTCTGAAATGACGGCGATTCGCATATTGTTCCCATGTTTGTTTTAATCAAAAATAAATTTAGCATGATGGATGAATTTTAACAACATTACTGTTTTTTGTGTTTTATTCGGATGTCTCTTTTTAAACGGTTGTTTGTTGAAACTACAATTTCAAAAAGGGCTTGTATTTAAATATTATGCTTGCTATCCTGTTGTTACTCTTCATCGTAGCTATCTGAATATGCACCAATAATTGTTGTACTTGAATAACAACTGCCCTTCTCTCTTAATAGTGCTGACCTGGTAGCCTTAGGTGGAATCAGGAGAAAAAATAATCAAATTAAAAGCAAGAGCATCCCTTGGGCTGGTTAATGCTTCTTTCCAGTGTAAAGAGGCTATTTATGAATTTTTCACTTTAACCTGATGGAGGTATTTATGAAAAAAGGATTGTTTTATTTGTTTTTAATGGTTGTATTGGCAATCGTACCAACGCTTCTTATGGCTCAAGAGCTTAGCCCTATAGAGCAACTCGGCAAGGCTCTTTTTTTTGACGAAAATCTTTCCGTTAACGGAAAGATGTCCTGTGCAAGCTGTCACGCTCCTGAAACTGGGTTTACCGGACCTGATTCACTTATCAATGCAGGCCCAGCGGTTTATAATGGGACGATTCATACCCGGGCGGGTAACCGGAAACCCCCGACAGCTGCTTATGGCGGCGAGAGTCCTGTATTGGACTATCACGACGCTGATGAGGCATGGGTCGGCGGTATGTTCTGGGACGGAAGAGCTTCAGGATGGGTACTCGGTGATCCTTTAGCCGAGCAGGCCATGGGGCCATTCCTGAATCCTGTAGAGCAAGCTGCTCCCAATATGTTACTTATTGTGCTTAAGGTGGCCATTTCGGACTATGCCGGGCTTTTCGAAGAAGTATGGGGGCCTGGAACTCTCGATTTTAAATATATAAAACAGAATACTTACGATGTTTATGTGATGATCGCTCAATCCATCGCTGCTTATGAAAGATCCGAGGAGGTGAATCCTTTCACCTCAAAATTCGATTATTATCTGAAAGGCCAAGTAGAGCTTACAGCCCAAGAGCAACGGGGGCTTTCGCTTTTTAATGACGACAAGAAGGGCAACTGCGCTGCTTGTCATCCTAGCAGCGGCGACAAACCATTGTTTACTGATTTTACATACGATAATCTTGGAGTACCTAAAAAACCTGAGAATCCTTTCTATTCTCAGCCGAAAAAAATCAATCCGGATGGCGAGGACTGGGTTGATTTGGGGCTTGGGGGATTTCTTGGTGATTCCGATCAGAATGGAAAGCAGAAAGTCCCCACCCTTCGAAATGTGGATAAGAGGCCGGAGGAAGGTTTTGTTAAAGCATATGCACACAACGGTTTTTTTAAATCTTTAGAAGAGATTGTCCATTTTTACAACACAAGAGATGTTAACGCGTGGCCGGACCCGGAAGTCGAGGTGCATGTCAACACCGATGAACTGGGAGATTTAGGTCTGACTCCAGAGGAAGAGGCCGATATTGTTGCGTTTCTAAGAACGCTATCAGACGGATACACACCCTGAAAATTAACCTTTGAGAGAGGGCTGTAGGGGTAAATTGACCAAAACAGCCGATTTACGAAAGACAGGATTTCCACATCCTGTCTTTTTTCATTTGGCTCTGTTTTCCTTTAATTGATTTTCAACATCGAATCATATGCAGTGGTCTTATGTCGCATCCATGCAATTACAGCAGCTTGAGCTCTCTTATTAATAGGAATAAGCTGGGTCCTATCAACGGTTCCGCTGCCCACAGGGGTTGCGTGGGTGGTTATGATTTTTCCAAGGCGTTGGGCCTCTTTTTCATACCTGGGGTGGAAATTCAAAAACTTGATGATTTGATCATTAAATTTTTGTGTATAGGCGTTTTGCTTGGCCTCTCTTCGTGCCAGTTCCCGCTTTCGCTCATTGGCATAGACTGGCGTTGCCCTCTTATCCGCCACTTCCTGTTTTGCGGCCCGGATATTGTCAGCGGGAGCCCAGATCCCTTTTGAAATCATCCGTCTGCGGTATTGTGCCTTAACTCATTTAAGTCCATGGAAAAATTGTTTTTAATTTGGGTAATCAACCATCCTTGAATGTTAATACGAAGCTTCATTGCTTTTACACCCGGCTTCTTCTTCATCTAATTGACGGGCATACTCAGCGATCTTCTCCAATTGTGTTATAATCTGGTTTAAAGACCCGATTACGGCTTCTTCGCCGTGATCCAATGACATCCGACGAGTGATTTGTTCTAAAAGCTTGTCATACCCCTTGATGCCGCCACCCATTGACTCTGAATTTTTGGCGTGGATTGCAAGGTCAATAACCGTGGACACTTCGTCCTTATTCATCCGGTCGGGATAAGTGGCTTTTTGCGTTATCTTTAAATCGTTAAAAAAGGCCATGATATTGGGGTAAAAATCGTCTTGCATCGTTAATTCTCCTGTGCAATGGGTGTTATATCAATAATTTTTCCTTACCCGCAGCATTTTTTATACTTTTTCCCGCTTCCGCATGGGCAAGGGTCATTGCGGGCGATTTTTGTTTCGACGTTCGTTTGCTTTGTCGGATTTAATAAAATTTGCAAATCCGTAATATTCTATAGCTTACCCGGCGCCAAATCAATTGAAAAGCTCATTGATGTTCTTTAAATATTGCTGTCACTTCTTTTAATATTTATTCGGTCTGCCCCGAAACAGCAGGCGGCTTCTTCTCTGTACCTGATTTTCTTGTTTTTATACCGCTAAAGTTTTTTGAGTGTAACCCTTTGGGTCAGTTTTCTGATTTATATTGACATGAATATGGTACGAACAGGCGTCGTCTCCCATCCATCAGAATGGCGATGGAGCGGTTACAATGAAATGCAACATCCCAAAATTTTTTAGACTTATTAATGTTGGATATATATCTTGGAATTTTGGAGCGGTTGTATTTGAGGATAGATGAAAATGAAAAAGCCCCTGAGTAATAATCTACTCAGGGGCTAAAATGTCACAAAGATAAAATGGTATTTTAAATCACAGTCACATTTGCAGCTGATGGTCCTTTGGGACCGTCTTCAATGTCGA
This sequence comes from Desulfobacter postgatei 2ac9, assembly GCF_000233695.2. Lineage (NCBI taxonomy): Bacteria > Pseudomonadati > Thermodesulfobacteriota > Desulfobacteria > Desulfobacterales > Desulfobacteraceae > Desulfobacter > Desulfobacter postgatei. The sequence continues at coordinate 641,407 of NZ_CM001488.1, forward strand.
ATGATACGTGATCACCTTCATTGAGAACTTTAAAGCCGGATGCATTGATGCCTGAATGATGCACAAACACATCTTTGCCGCCACCTGCATGTTCAATAAATCCAAAACCTTTTGACTCGCTAAACCATTTTACTATACCGTTTGACATATAAGTATTCTCCTAAACAAAAATAAAAATAAATCGTCTCGATCTTAAAGAATAATCACTGATTTCTCGGGGAAAATATCTAAGGAAGAAACTCAAGCACTTTAAAGTAGTGCAATAGTTGAGGAGTATACAGTAATCGGTGAGTATGTCAAGGGAATTAAATTTTTGTCTCACAGTACGGTCCAGGTTTTCCAGGGTGAAAACTCCGGCTGGTTGACCAGGCTTGAATTCACCACCACCCGGATACCCTGGATGGTCAGGGATCTCTCGGCAATGGGCGTGGCTGCCAGCAGGAGATAACGTTTCTCTTCCAGGGCTCTGTTCATCTGCCCCAGCACAGAGGCCTGCAATGCCGGGAAAATCTTTTACCTTGCGGGGCAGCATTGAAAGACCGTTTTCCAAATGGCGGGTCATCACAAGGTGTTTCTGCGTATCGTTAAAGATGTTTGCCACTTGTATCTGTTTTTGTTTTCAGATACAAGAAAACCTTAAATTCTAAACATAAGGATCGCCCATGACCCGGACAAGAAAACAGAATATTATCCCCAAAGAGCAGGCCGTTTTCTGGATGGACAACGACGGCACCTGGCACAATGAACACGGGAAACTGGAACACCCCAAAATTATAAAATATTTCAATCAATCCATCCAAAAAGACGACCAGGGATATTTTTTACGCCAGAATATAACTAATGATGTTGAAGAAAAGGTCTATTTCCCTTATGAAGAGACGGCTGTTTTTGTGGTGGAGCTTGTCAAAAAAAACGCCGGCATTGAATTGACCTTAAATACCCTTGACACCATTGCCCTTGAGCCTGAAGCCCTTTACATAAAAGCGGACGCCCTGTTTATGGAAACCGACACCCATCTGATCAAATTCACCCAGAATTCCCTGGCAAAGATGACCGCTTTTTTAACAGACACTCCCCAGGGTCTGGCATTGAAACTTGGCCAGACACAGACCGTTATCCGTGAAAAATAAATCAGCCTTTTGGGGTATGATGATGAATCTTTTCAGATTTTGCATCGTCCGCACTTACCTGGCCATCAGGTATTTTTTTCACTGGATCACGCGCACGGGCAGTTTTGCTCCGGGCCAGGCAAGGCATATCACTCCGTCCCCAGGACTGTCCAAAGGGCCAGGCCTTCCGGCTGCCCTGTTTCGCCACCATGTCAAACAATACCATGAATCTTCGTGTTCCGTGGCGTCGGTGGTCTGTGTGGTCAATGTGTTAAGGGAGCGGTACGAATCCCCCGGTCCGACGATTACCCAGCAGGCCATTCTGGAAAAAGTGAGAACAGCCCACTGGAAAGAGCGCATGGAACCGGGCGGATACGAGGGACGGCGGGGGTTGCCGCTGGCGGTTCTTTCGGCTGTGGTGAAAGACAGTCTTGTGGCCTATAGTATCCCCTTTAAAAAGGTTGAAATGATCCGGGGTTCCTTAAACCAGCGCAGGGCCAGGGTAAGGCAGCAGATTCTTGGGCACCTTAAAAAATTTCAATTTTTCAATAGTTGTCTGATTATTGCCCATTTTGACCAGGGTGCGTTTATAAAGGAATTGAACATTCCCCATATTTCGCCTGTGGGAGGCTTTGATCCGTCAACCGGTTTTGTCACCATCCTGGATGTTGACCCGGACCAGAAGTTTTCCTACCGCATCCCCTTCAATACCTTTTACAAAGGTATCTCCACCCCATACGCCGGGGTGTTCAGGCCTTTTGGGTATGACCGGGGAGGGGTTGTTGTCATTCATCTGAATTAAGGGTGGAGGCCCGGCAGCATAAGCGTTTCAAGCCGTTCGCGCAGGACGTCAAAATCCTCATTTTTTTCCCCGTAGATATGGATGGGATCTAAAAAACGCAGCCGGACTTTGGCAAAGGGCTTGGGTATCATGAAGCGGTCCCAGGAATTAAAAAACCATGCCTGATGCGAATCGATAAAAAAAGGGACCAGCAGGGCATTGGTCTGCAATGCCATTTTTATGATGCCCGGTTTGACCTTGCCCATGGGGCCGGTGGGACCGTCCAGGATATGCGCGCCAAAGCCATAGGTATTGAGGTGCACAATCATTGCTGCCATGGCCTCTTTGCCCCCCTTTGAGGATGAGCCTCTTGGTGTGCGCCATCCGCTACGCCGGGCCACGGCGGAAATAAGGTCCCCGTCCCGGCTTCTGGAAATCATCAGCCCCGGATTATACCGGGCATATTTTTTAAAATGCCGGATGGCCGAAAAAAACTGTTGGTGCCAGGTTACCAGAATTACCGGCTGATTTCCATTGAGCATGCTCTGCCAGCTCTTTTCATTTTCAATTTTTAACCTGAAGGTCGCGGTATAAAGACGTATGAAATAATATAAAAAGCAGATAAAGGGACGGGTATAAATAATAAATTTTAATTGTTTGATCATTTTAAAGGTTCCATGGGAGAGTCATGACCGTGAAGCTATCAGACAGGGGTAAAAAAGCAAGGAGAAAAGGGTGCGGTAAATTCTTTAATTTTGATTAGGGACTCAATAGATCATTTTATCTTTTTCCGAAGAATAAAAAATTGTGTTTAAGGGCATCTCTTTCAGCTTCATTTTGCGCAGGATATCTTGCTCTGTTTCTTCAATGGTGGAAAAACCCTGGGTCGAACACCCCTCATGAAACATTTCTCCCCATGAGTTCAGATAAATAATTGTATAATCTGTTGTTTTTTCTTGTTTCGACGGCGCATAAAAATTGGTCGAGACAAACAGTCCAACAACCTTGTCGGCCATCAACAGTTGATCAAAGCTGACAGGGTTTTCCAATAGCGGACTGAAAAAATTATGCATGGCCTTATAAAGATTCCGGATTGCATTAAAGGTTACACAGGTTGGATTCGGAACTAAATTGATGACGCGATCCTCACGGTAAAGCCGGTTGTAAATCAACCATGCACCTATCGCCTCAATCGTCTTTGCTTTAATTAAAATATCTTCCAGATATTGGTGCCCGTTTCTCTCCTTGTTTAGCAACTGCCACATGCCCCTATTCTTCCCATCTTTTATATGCTGCAGGTACAAGTGTTGATAGTAACGGTCATTTTGAGGTAAGAAAAGCATCTTTTCGATTCTACCGGGTTGTTTTACAAATTCAATAAACACCTTTCTCCCCAGCACGGTTCGGTCCTCAGGGCTAAGCCTTGAGCGGCTGAGAGCTTGACCGGAAAGCGTATCCATTATTTTTTTATATGTTTTGATCATATAGTCGTTGATACTCTTTGAAAGAGTTGCGACTTCGCCGTATTTCCAATCTTTGAAGCAACCCAATTTGAAAATGTCATATTTGGTCACACCCCATTGATGGATGCAGTGTTCAAGAAGTATTTTCCTGAGGCCAAAGATGGTATCATCAATTTGGGCTTGTTCTGAAATGCCCAGCTTTAGAAAAAAGCAGCGCAGCAACAGCGCAACCGAATCTGGATCGCCAACCGTTTGAAAATAGTCACGCAGATGTTCTAACAGGATAAAATATGCATCATTCTGGGCAAGTTTTAGTTGGGCTCCCGAATTCATCCATTCATCTTTATACTCATTGCACAGCAGTTTTTTCCCCTTATACGCATAAACATATTTTTCAAGAAGCGCCATTTTGATGACGGATTTATAGGGGCTTTTCAAGCTTTTAAACATCTGCCATAAAGATGCGCCCAAATATTCACCCGGGGAGATGGCATTGACATCTCCCAAATCGATATATTTAGAGGTATTGGAACAAATGATCACGCTGTTGCTGATCCCGCTGTAGCAATTCATACATATGGCGCTGGGCACAACCGCCCACAGCGCTATTTTTCCTGCAACATGCAGCATTGTCCTGTAAAATTCTTCTTTTAAAAGATTTGATTGCGCCGTACCCGAGCTTTCATGGGTTGTCTCGCCAAAATCATTGTTTTTTGCCCTTTGCACATCAACGATGAAAAATGTAACTTGGGTATGAAACTGATCCAAGGCCATTTTTTCCAGAATTTCCAGTTTCTTTTTCAATAACGCGATATCCAGGAAGCTCAAGTTGGCTTCATTGATGCAGACCCAGTAATCAATATCGGAGCCTGATTCCTGTGCAATGGACCCGACACTTCCGATTGTAAAAAGGCTTTCTATCGCATACTCCCGGCATCCTCCAACCGTTATTTTTTTTTTGCTGTCAATGTATTTGCTTAAGATTTCAAGGATTTCAGGGTTTGTCATATAATTCCAGATCCCACAAGGTGTCTGGGGGTCTATGGTCGGCATTCCGGGCAGAACAATGTTTTCATCAAGCAGCAATGGGATCAGTTGAAACAAATCCGTCTGATCTTTATTAAAAAGATCAAGGGCTGTGAGTATGGAAAGCTGATTTTGTTTTAAAAATTTTTTCTCTCCATAATGAATAAACTCACAGAAAATCTGCATATTCATTTCCGCCACAATTGATTTTCTCATGGGCGGCAGATTCTCAACAGAAAGTTGATATTTCCTGGCGTTGAAATTCAGGGCGTCCGCTCTGTAGTGAACGGATCCTTTTGGCGGAAATTGACAGAACCGGGCATTGGTGCCTGAAAAATCGACCTGATCAATGACGGCATTCATAAATGAGACAGCGGAAATGGTGGAATAGGAAAAGCACGATCCGGAAAGGTCGGCCAGGTTAAATGATACTTTTGAAATCGTGGCTTCTATAAAGGGCGCCTCTTTCAGACAGGCATGACTGAAGTCGCAATTATACATGGCAGTATGTTGAAAACTGCAGTTTGTAAAAACGGCGGATGCTGCATTCACGTTAATAAAAACGGCATGGTCAAAATTGACCTCTTTAAACCGTGCCTGACGCATATCAACATTATGGAAAACCGTCTTCTTGAAAAACGTGTTGGAAAAAGAGGTTTTGGAAAAGTCACTGTTATCAATGATGGATTTATTAAAAAAGAGAGAAGTCAGCGAGAAGTCACAAGAGGACAAATTCACACTGGTGAAGACCTGATCTTCAAGATATACGGTTATTGAGTTTTCGTTATGTTTGAGTTTCTCTATCCTGTTTTGCATTAAAGTTAACGATGCACGCGACATCTCGCTGATCTTTTTATTCACCAATTGGATTACAGGATCAAACTCCGTTTCAATACTTTTCTTTTCCTGTGCCAGAATCTGTTTTGTTTTTTCGATAAACGATTTTATTGCCGTTCTGTCGACAGCTTTATCATCGGTTGCATATTTGACAAATATTTTAACGATCCGTTCCGGCCGTTTTTTGATCATTCCAAAAATACAAGCCAGATTTGCTCCGAAATTTAAATTTACATATTGATTTTGATTCAGCGCAATGTCCTGAATAATAAAGAAAGAAAATTTGGACAACTCGGATATGTCACTATGGATCAATGGTATCAGGGACGGATATTTATTGCGCATCATTTTCAATAACGTATGCGGTGCAAACTTTCCCGATACAACAAGGGCTTTAAAGGCATGAAGCGCTTCTCTTTTACTCCGTTGATAAAAAAGACGCAGGATCGGATCGGCAAGCTCTTTATAGGTCCCCACCGAAGATTCTTCAACAATATTGTAAACGGCAATCCGATTTTCTTCACTTTCCTCTCTATCCAGAATATCGATCAACAAATCAGGAGAAATTTTTGTGACCATCATGGCAAGCGCCTTCAGCCCGATTACTCTTGTTTCTGGAAATTGGGAGCGTATCTCATTGGAAAGGATCTGTTCAGGATCTCTTAATTCAGAATTAATATTATTTAAAAATGGGTCTACATCCCTTTGCCGGTCAAACAGACCGGCAAAGAATTTAACAACACAGTCCCGTTGTTGAATCGAGTTCAATATCCGCTTAAACATAAATCCGAACTTCAACCTGATGCCTGGCGAAGATTGAATATATTCATCCACAAAAGCCAGGCGTTCGGGTTCAGGGACCGTGAAAATCAGTTTTTCCATGTCATCAATGCTGACAAGCCCCTGACAAAGGGCCTTGAATGCAAAGTAGGCACCTTTACCTTTAATCCCCAGCAATGTTTTTATAAAGAAACTCAGTTGATCAAATGCCATATCGGGTTGAATCGCGGCATATATCCTGGCACACAGGGACAAGCTTTTTTTCATGCCCGTTGCATATTGGTTTTTATCCAAAGCATCTGCTAAAAGTTCGCCGATATTTATTTGAATGGCTTCAAGACTTTTTTGAGCATGGCTTCTCACGGATGCATAATACGAAGTCAAACCGGTAAGCACCGGCAAGATGGCAATTTCCGGATCTAATTTGCCGGCATTTTTGACGATCAAGACCTTTTCCTGCCGTGATAATTTTTCCCAGTGGGATTCAAATAAATGATAATCAAAATTATCAATCGCCAAATTCATAATTTATCACGACATATATTTGTCTCGGGTGTTTCGAATAACTCTCTGGCCTTGTAGGAACTTCTGACAAAGGGGCCGGAAGCCACCTGTTTAAATCCGATCTCCCGGGCCATGCGGTCAAGTTGTTCAAATTCTTGCGGGCTGTAGAATTTTTCCACGGAAAGGTGGGTTCTTGTGGGTTGAAGGTACTGGCCCACGGTGAGGATATTGCAGCCATGATCATACATGTCCTGGAAGGTGGCTTCAAGTTCCTCTATGGTTTCGCCCAGGCCCACCATGATGCCTGACTTGGTCTGCCGTCCGGGAAAGCGTTTTGTGACATTTCGAATCAGGTCAAGGGATCTCTGGTACTGGGCCTGGGGACGGACCCTGGCGTAAAGGTTCTTAACCGTCTCAATGTTGTGGTTGATCACGTCAGGCCATGCTTTGGCTACGGTTTCAAGGGCCTTGAGATCGCCCTGGAAATCCGGGATCAGGACTTCTACCCGGATGCGGGGACCGGCCTTTTTAATGGCCTGAATCACATGTGCAAAGTGGGATGCCCCGCCGTCGGGAAGATCGTCCCTTGTAACGGAAGTGACAACCACATAGGTCAGTTTCAGTTTGAGTACGGTCTCGGCCACCCTTTGGGGTTCATCCGGGTCAACCGGAGTCGGCGCATTTGAGGTTATATTGCAGAATCTGCAGTTCCGGGTGCAGCTGGATCCCAGGATCATGAATGTGGCAGTGTTTTTTGAAAAACATTCAAAGATGTTGGGACAGGCCGCTTCCTGGCAGACGGTATGAAGGCCTGCTTCGGATAAAAGCCGGGTAACCCGCTGGTAATCCCCGCCTTTGGGCATGCTTTTTTTCAGCCACCTGGGTTTGCTTTTCCGGATGGTGTTAGAACCGGAAGGAGACGTTTCTGTATGGCCGTTGCGGTTGTTCATGGGTTTTGTCCCTTTATGTTAAAATTAAAAATTTTGCAAAAAAAATAAAAAAAAAGATTTTTGACCCGTTCCATGGACATTTTTGGATCAAATAAGATATTTTGATGTTCCTGTGCAAGGGAAGTCATGGATAAATTTTGCAGACCGCAGGGATTGATCCAGGTAAAAGGGGTCAGGTCCGGACAGACATTCAGCGCCAGGCCATGGATACAGATCCCTTTTTTAATCGAGAGGCCCACACTGCCGATTTTCTTCTTCCCCACCCAGAGTCCGTGGTTTTGCGGATCCCTTCGGGCCTCTACCCCAAACTGCCGGGCCGTTCTCATCATAATTTCCTCAAGACCATGGACAAAGTCGGCCACCCCGATCCTGGATCGCTCCAGATTGATGATGGGATAGAGCACAGCCTGGCCCGGCCCGTGAAAGGTAATGTTCCCTCCTCTTTCGGTCTGGACAATCTCAATCCCTTTTTCAGCCAGAAACTGTTCCGACACCACAAGGTTTTCCCGTCCCCCTCTTTTACCTAATGTGTAAACCGCAGGGTGCTGGACAAAAAAAACCCGGTCACCAAGGAGCCGATCCTGGATCATCTTTTCCCGGACAGTGGTCTGAAGATCAAGGACCTGAAGATAATCCCGGATACCAAGGTCCTCAAATACAGCACATCTGTCATCCGCTGAAAGGGCGTGTCCGGCCATGCTCTGATCCTCTTAAATTCAAATAGTTATATTTTTTCCCTTTTGGTATAAAAAAAACAGACAGTTCATTTTTTTCAAAAACAGCCTTCGTGGTTTGACATTACTATTACGTTTTACTTTTAAAAAAAATGAGGTTATAGGATCGCCTTCCGGCGAAAATTCGGTAAAATTACATAATGAGCCATATTGATTTTGTCAATTGTTTTTTCATGATCTGCCGATGATCAAATGTTGATCAATTTGCCCTCTCCTGTTACGGTAAAAATAATTTCAGATTTGTCTGAAGCCGCATGGATCGAAACAACTGGACTTGGATAGCTATGTTTTATTTATAGGATAGGGTGTTCAAAAAAATTTACCGGAGGTTAACCCCCATGAATCGAGACCTGATTCACCCCTCGTTTTTATTATTACTGGTGTTGTTTATTTCAGCTGTTTTTCTTGTAATGATTAAATCTTTTCTCATGGCTATTCTGCTGGCCGGGATTTTTTCATCCCTGGCCTATCCGTTGTATCAGTGGCTTAACAAATGCCTGAAAGGCAGGCAGGCTGCGGCTTCAGGAATTACCATCATGATTATCATCCTGATCGTTCTTCTTCCTTTAAGCGGTCTTTTAGGCATTGTAACCAGCCAGGCGATCAAGGTGGGGCAGACAGCTAAACCCTGGGTCCAGAAACAATTGTCTTCACCCATAGCGATTTCTCAGTGGCTGGAAGATCTGCCTTTTTATGAACAGGTAGAACCCTACAGGGAAACCATCTACATCAAGGCCGGAGAACTGGTGGGCGCCGCAAGTCAGTTTTTTGTCAACGGGCTTCAAACCGCGACCATGGGCACTATAAATTTTATATTTATGGCAGCCATTCTTTTATATACCATGTTCTTTTTTCTTATAGACGGAGATAAGCTGTTAGAGAAAATTTTATTTTATATGCCCCTGGACGATAAGTATGAAAGACGGCTTCTTGAAAAATTTACCTCTGTGGCACGGGCCACGATCAAGGGAACCATCATCATCGGTATTGTTCAGGGCGGGGCATCCGGCATCGCGTTTGCCGTGGTCGGCATTGACAGTTCGTTTTTCTGGGGTGCTGTCATGACGGTGTTGTCCATTATACCGGCCGTTGGAACGGCTTTGATATGGATTCCGGCGGCGCTTTGGCTATTCGCCCAGGGCGCATGGTTCAAGGCCAGCGCTCTTATCGTTTTCTGCGGGATGACCGTGGGAAGTGTTGACAATCTTCTGCGGCCCAGGCTTGTGGGTAAAGATACGGAAATGCACGATCTTTTTATTTTATTTTCCACCCTTGGCGGCATTGCCATGTTCGGTATTATCGGCATTATCATCGGCCCTATTATTGCCGCATTGTTTGTCACCATCTGGGATATTTACGGCGTTGTCTTTAAGGATGTACTGCCCAAGGTAGGGCCGTAAAATAATCGTTAGGGCAACGCCCTTGAGCAGTCATATTCAGCGCTGTGATTTGAAGAGCGTCATGAAAGTAACTTAGCAACTTATTGGTTCTTTAACATAAAAGGGAAATTATGAGACACGAATGCTATTTTTGTCATATAAGGACAATTGAAAACCTTATTAAGAAATTTAAGCCTGATGAAAAAATTGCAGAAAATTTTATTTTCGCGGTTCACAAATTTATTGAATCCAACCGGGAACTCTCAAATCCCCAATTGGCCACTCAAATTCACCGCATCGCCAAGAGTCATCTTGGCAATACAAACCTATACGCCGAAGAGAAATTAAAGGCCAACAACATTCTCCTGAAAGAGTACTCATATTGGGAAACCATAGTGAATGAAAGCGAAAATCCTTTTTGCACGGCGGCAAAACTTTCTGTTATTGGCAATATAATTGATTATGGCGCACAAAGTGTTGATGACGACATATCGGGTCAGATTGAATCTTTTTTTCATAAAAATTTAAAAATTGATATGACCGTGGAGTTAAAAAATCAAATCAGTAAAGCTCAAAATATTTTGTATTTAGGCGATAATTGTGGCGAAATCGTTTTTGATAAATTGTTTATTGAAACCATGAAGCATCCAAACATTACTTTTGCTGTACGGGGAAACCCTGTTATCAACGATGTAACGCTTGAAGATGCAAATCAAGTGGGCATTGACAAAGTTTGCAAGGTTATTTCCAATGGGTTTGATGCGCCTTCAACACTTATTGATTTTTGTTCAGACGAATTTGCCGAAGAATATAAGAATGCGGATCTTATCATATCCAAAGGGCAGGGCAATTTTGAAGGCCTTATGGAAAGTTGCCATTCAAATCAATTTTTTCTTTTAATTGCAAAATGTCATCCAATAGCAAATTTACTGGGTGTTGATAAGAATGATATGGTGGTTGCAAGATCAGCTTTATGATAACGCGGTTATAACCGGATCAGCCAATGGACCGCAAAGCCCTGAAGCTGTTTACTGATTTCAGGGCTGGCGCCTTTAGGCGGTACCTTTTGGGCGGCATATTCTGCAAGGGTGAAAAAAGTTTTTTATAAAATTGGAAAAATATAAAAGAAAATTGGACAATTTGTTCGGACTTTTATATTAACTATTTCAAATAATGGCGGCAGGCAGCAGGCAGTTCATATTGCTGCTTGTCAGATCTTCTAAAAGAGGGAAAAACTAAAAGAGGGAAAAACGAATGGAATTTAACTATGAACCCATGTTTCCGTTAAAAAAGGATGGAACGCAATACCGCCTGTTGACCAAGGATCATGTCCGGGTCCGGGAATTTGAGGGTAAGGATGTGGTCATGGTGGAGCCCGTTGCATTGACTCTACTGGCCAAGGCTGCCTTTAAGGATGTGGCCCATCTGTACCGAGCTGAACATCTGGCGCAGGTGAGGGCCGTGATTGATGACCCTGAAAGTTCTGACAATGACCGCTATGTAGCCCTGGAGCTTTTGAAAAATGCCGTAATTTCGGCTGAAAAGGTCTATCCCATGTGTCAGGACACCGGCACCGCCATTGTTATGGGTAAAAAGGGGCAGCAGATCTGGACTTGGTCCAATGATGAGTGCGAATTGTCCAAAGGCGCCTTTGAAGCTTATACACAAAATAATTTGCGGTATTCCCAGAATGCGCCGCTCACTATGTACAAAGAAGTGAATACCAAAAACAATATGCCTGCTCAGGTGGACATCGCTGCGGTCCAGGGTGATGAATATAACTTCCTGTTCATGGCAAAAGGCGGTGGTTCTGCCAATAAAACAGCCCTGTTCCAGATGACCAAGGCCGTGCTCAATACCGAAGAGAGCCTGATTAACTTCATGCTGAAAGAAATGAAACACCTGGGCACAGCCGCCTGTCCCCCGTATCACATCGCATTTGTTGTTGGCGGAACCTCTGCGGAACTCAATCTCAAGGCTGTAAAGCTGGCCTCGGCCCGTTACCTGGATACCCTGCCCACCACGGGCAGTGAAACCGGTCATGCGTTCAGGGACATTGACCTTGAGCAAAAAGTTCTGGACCGGTCCAGGGATTTAGGTCTTGGTGCACAGTTCGGCGGCAAATATTTTGCCCTGGATATCCGGGTCGTAAGACTTCCCCGCCACGGGGCATCCTGCCCCATCGGCATCGGCGTTTCCTGCTCAGCTGACCGTCAGATCAAGGGCAAAATTACCCGGGATGGCGTGTTCCTGGAACAGCTGGTTGAAAACCCGGCAGAATACCTGCCTGCCAGCGAACCTGAAATGGCTCCTGCCGTTGAGATTGACCTGAACCGTCCCATGGATGAAATTCGCGCGGAACTGACCAAATATCCGGTATCCACCCGTCTCTCTTTGACCGGTAAAATCATTGTGGCCAGAGATATTGCCCATTCCAAGTTTATGGAACGCTATGAAAAGGGCGATGGGCTGCCCGATTACATTAAAAATCACGTCATCTATTATGCAGGGCCTGCAAAGACACCTGAAGGGGAAGCTTCCGGATCATTCGGGCCCACCACAGCCGGCCGCATGGACCCCTATGTGCCTATTTTCCAGAAAGAAGGTGGGTCCATGGTCATGCTGGCCAAGGGCAACCGTTCCCAGGTCGTTACCGATTCCTGCAAGACTTACGGCGGTTTTTATCTGGGTTCTCCTGGTGGTCCTGCCGCACGTCTGGGCAAGGATTTTATTAAAAAGGTCGAGCTGGTTGAATATGAAGAGCTGGGCATGGAAGCGGTGTGGATGATCACGGTGGAAAAATTTCCTGCGTTTATCCTTGTTGATGATAAGGGCAATGACTTTTTTAAAAGACTGGTATAAATAGTACTTTAATATCCGATTTGTTTTTAAAGTCAAACAGGACAGACGGGGCTGCCGGATTTATTACGGTCTCTGTTTGTCCTGTTTCCATCTGGAAAGGGAGAATATATGGAAGTCATTCTGCTGATGGCCTCAACTGTGGACGGTAAGATTGCCAGGCACTCCGGCCAGCTTGTCGACTGGACCGGCAAAGCCGATAAAAAATATTTTGTGGAACTGACCAAAAAGTCAGGTGCCATGATTATGGGATCAAAAACCTATGACACCATTGGCAAACCCCTGCCGGAACGCCTTAATGTTGTCATGACCCGGGATAAATCCAGACAAAGTGATCAGGACAATCTGATATTTACGGATCTGCCCCCGGCTAAGATTCTTGAAGATCTTGAGCGCAAGGGATATAGCAGTGCTGCCCTGATTGGTGGAGCCATGGTCAACACGTTGTTTGCCCGTGACAACCTGATCACCCAGGTACACCTGACGATTGTACCCCGGTTATTTGGTTCAGGGTTGTCTATATTTGCCCCGCCCCTTGATCTTGACATTGGCCTGACTTTTGAGTCCAGTCAGGATATCGGAGACGGGCACCTTCTACTTATTTATCATGTGGTAACCCATGAAAAACAGTGACGACTCTGGCATAAAACCAGGAATAAAAAAAGACAAGAAAAAAAATTTTATTGTCCGTTATTTTAATTGGATTGCAAAGGGGACCCAAAGGGCCAAGCAACAGGGCCGTGGTCCCTGTAAATTCTGAACCCCAAAAAAATGACCGGTCCGGGGGACTGAAGATTTTGACTCTGTTTGTAAAAGGATTACTCAATCATGTACAAAAAACAAAATATATGGTTTGCAGCGGCTTACTGTGGGATTACTTTCCTGTGTGTTCTTTTGATGTCCGCGCTACCCGCCGGCGCGTCTTCCAAGGAAAATACCTTTAAACCGGATCAATTCATTGATCCCGAGACCTGTGGGGCATGCCACGATGAGATTATGGCCCAGTGGCAGGGTTCCATGCACAATCTTTCACATAAAGACCCGATTTATAACCGGGTGGCACAATTTTTTCGCCAGGGACTAACTGATGCAGGCCAGATTGAGGAGGCCGAGTCCTGCGTAAAGTGCCATACTCCGGTGGGATATATTACGGGTTTTCCGAAAAAACTGTCCGATGATCTATCCCAAACCGGGCAGATCCCTGCCCAGGGCATCCAGTGCGACTATTGCCACACGGCTGTGGATGTCACCCGGATGTATAATAACGGACTGGTTTTATCCCCGGGGCAGGGCGAGGATGATCCCGGTGTCAAGTTTGGTCCCTTTGACGATGCTGAACCTGATTTCCACGACGCTGCCTTTTCAAAGTTGCATACGGATTCAAAAATTTGCGGTACCTGCCACGATGTCAAACATGCGGTCTTTGGCACCGACCTTGAAACCACATACACGGAATGGAAAAACGGTCCGTATAACAGCCCTGATCCTGAAAAGCATGTTTCCTGCCAGGGATGCCACATGTACCAGCGGCCCGGGGTGCCGGCCACAGGATCGACGCCGAGACCTGCCAACCCGGGTAGTGCGGCGGCAGATGCAAAACAGCGGCCCCATATCTTCACCCACGGTTTTGTGGGCGCCAACTCAGGTGTGCCGGAAATGTTTTCCGCCAAAGATAAATCGGTCATGGCTGTGGAACGTTTGACACATGCGGCAGATATTTTTCTGGTCATGATAGATAGTCACACGGCCCGGGTCGTTGTCACCAATACAGGTGCCGGCCACAGTTTACCCACAGGGGTAGGGGACCTGCGTCAGGTATGGATTGAAGTAACCTTGACGGACAGTGACGGAAAAGCCGTTTTTCAAACAGGTGTTCCCGATAAAAACAATGAATTGCCGGAAAACACTGTGATGTTTAAAACCATTCTTGGAGACGGCGTTGGCAACCCGGTCATCAACATGGCCAAAGCAAAGGAAATTTTGTCCGACACCCGTATTCCTGTAGGAAAAAGTGCGGTCCATTTATTTAATTTAAATACTACACCCCAAAAGGGATACACACTGACCGCACGGCTGATGTACCGGTCCATGCCGCAGAAAATTCTTAATCAGTTGCCCGGCGAGCCTCTCGGGCCTTTGCCGGTGGTGGAGATGGCTGCGGTACGAAAAGAATTTTAATGCAGCTGTTTGATATTGTTGTTATAGCCATCGGACTGGCCATGGATGCCTCGGCGGTCTCCATGGCTGCTGCGGCCTGCGGGTATACACAAGATCCGCGGGCCGTGTTCCGCCTGGTGTTTCATTTTGGTCTGTTCCAGTTCATGATGCCGGTGATCGGGTGGTTTCTGGGGACCGGATTTGTTTCATATGTCCGACCCGTGGACCACTGGATCGCTTTTGGCCTTCTGGCTTTTGTGGGCGGGCGCATGGCGTGGGAGGGTTTCTCCCACACCGAAGAGTGCCTTCACAGGGATCCTTCCAAGGGCCTGACCATGGTCATGCTCAGTGTTGCCACCAGTATTGATGCCCTGGCCATCGGCCTGGGGCTGGCCGTGATGGATGTCAATATCTGGTACCCTTCAGCGCTTATTGGTATCATTACCTGTGCCATGTCCGTGGCCGCCATATACATCGGAAAACGCCTGGGGGCGGCGCTCGGCAGCAGAATGGAGATTGTAGGCGGAATAATTTTGATTGGTCTTGGCTTAAAAATTCTGATTCCCGCGCTTTTTGGAGCGGCTTAATTTTTAAACATATGAAAACAACCCATAAACACTATATCTGCAATGCCGCAAAAATGGCTGCGGTGGCTGACCGCAGTGTCAGTCTTGTGGTGACATCGCCTCCTTATCCCATGATTGAGATGTGGGATGAAATTTTTAGCCGCCAGGACGCAAAAATAGAAAAGGCCCTTAAAAAATCCGAGGGACTCCTTGCCTTTGAACTCATGCACCAGGTGCTGGATCGGGTCTGGAAAGAGGTATTCCGGGTACTTTCACCCGGTGGATTTGCCTGTATCAATATCGGTGATGCCACGCGCACCCTGGGGGATAATTTTGCCCTTTACCCCAATCACGCCAGAATATTAAATGCGGCCCAGGCATTAGGATTCACGGCCTTGCCCTGCATATTATGGCGCAAGCAGACCAATGCGCCCAACAAGTTCATGGGATCTGGCATGCTGCCGGCCGGGGCCTATGTTACGTTAGAGCATGAATATATTCTTATTCTAAGAAAGGGGGGAAAACGCGAATTTACCTCTCCTGCCGCCAAGGAAAACCGGCGGCAAAGCGCATTGTTCTGGGAGGAACGAAACCAGTGGTTTTCAGACATCTGGATTGATCTTAAAGGCACCCGCCAGGCCATGGGAAAACAAAAGAACCGAACCCGCAGCGGCGCCTTCCCCTTTGAACTGGCCTATCGCCTGATTAATATGTATTCCGTGAAACAGGATCTTGTTTTGGATCCGTTTCTGGGTACGGGCACCACAATACTTGCGGCCATGGCTGCAGGGCGCAATTGTGCAGGATATGAAATCGACCCCACTCTTTTGGAAAATTTTTACGATAAATGTAATAATTCCCTTGACCAGTTTTCATCAGTCATTCAGCAACGCATAGATCTTCATAATGAATTTGTCCAGGGGCGCCTGGACGCGGGAAAACCCATCAAGTATGAAAATACCCATTATGGGTTTCCCGTGATAACGAACCAGGAAAAAGAGATAGTATTCAGTATCCCGGTATCTGTTGAGCAACAGAATGATGAGAGTATGGTTGTCAATTATGCTCTCCCGTCTAAGGAAACCTCGAATGTCTTCGCTGCAGCCACAAAGACTGCAACTGTGGCCGGAACCTCTGGCGTAACCTCCCGGATGGACGGACTTTTATTTCCGGACTTTGACAAAAAGCGTTGAAAACTTTTTTTTCAGTGTGTTATGAAATTAAAGTTTAAGATAACAACGGAGCTTAATCTATGGAACTAAAAGTACATCAGGAAAAAATCATAAAACAATTGATCATGCAGGAAGAAATGCTTTCAAAACTGTACGGATATTTTTCTGTACAATTCCCTGAATACAGTAAATTTTGGGATCGCTTGTCAAAAGAGGAATACAGGCACGCAAGATTGATTCAAAAATTGTTGGTTGCCGCTAAAAGAGGGAAAATCATCTTTGATGAAGGCAAAATAACGACATATAGTCTGAACGCATTCATCTCACGACTCGAACAGATTCTGCAGAAAGCTGAAAATGTTGAATATAACATAAAAACAGCCTTGATATGTGCAGTGGATTATGAAAATTCCCTGATTGAAAAAAATGTATTCACCCATTTCGATTCACTGAGTGATAACGTAAAAGGCACATTGAAAATTCTTCACTCAGAGACAATGGATCATATCGAGTCAATCAAGAAAGTTCAGAAATCCGTGGCGGAAAACAGTTAATCCAGGCTGTTTGTCAAATCAGACACGGTCTGCCATTTCACTGAACGATTTGCCCAGGTTTACTATGGGCGGATAAGCTTTCCAGAAACCTGCATTTTTCCTCAAATCAGGCAAACTCGAATCAACACCCATACCGCGGTCCCGGCCGTTATAAAAAGTGCGTCTGCATCTTTCATTTATGCGGCTTGGTAAACTTGAAATAACACAGAACGCCATTATTCTTTACAAATGGACGGGATGGCGGATATTATAATACATAATTTCCCAGGTCGATATTTGATCATTTAAACAAGACGCGTGAAACCAAAAAAGGAGAACATTTATGGGATCTATTACACTTGGCGGAAATCCGGTAACTTTGGCAGGTACTTTTCCGAAAACCGGTGAAAAGGCAAAAGATTTTAACCTGGTGGGACAGGATTTGTCAGAGGTCAAACTCTCTGCGTATGCCGGTAAACAGGTGGTGCTCAACATTTTTCCAAGCCTTGACACCCCCATATGCGCCACAGCTATTCGTAAATTCAATGAAACAGCCGGTACCAAAGATAATACGGTTGTCCTTTGTATCTCAGGGGATCTGCCCTTTGCCCACAAACGGTTCTGCGTTGCCGAAGGCATTGAGAATGTTGTGACCGCGTCTGCCTTCCGTAATCCGCAGTTTGCCCTTGACTATGGTGTGGCCATGCAGGACGGCCCGCTGGCCGGCCTTACTGCCCGGGCCGTTGTTGTTCTAAATACGGCCGGTGAGGTGGTTTATGCCCAGCTTGTCCCTGAGATTAAACAGGAACCTGATTATGAATCTGCGCTGGCTGCCCTGTCGTAATCGGTGAAAAAATAGAACGGGTAACCATCCGGAAAAAGCTGAAATAAGAATTTTTCGGATGGGCTAATCAATACCTTATGTTTTGTTGTGGGTTGAGCCTAGGTGATAGACCAGGGCCAGCCCATGGCTGTTATAGGAGAGGCGTTTAAAATGTGTAAAAAAAGAATCAGCGTTTCAGCCGTAACTATGGTTTTTGCCTTTGTTCTGGGGTTTCAGGCACCTACTTTGGCCGGAAATTCTCTGCTGGACCAGGGCGCTTCATTGATTAAATCCATGGACAAGAGCGGCAGTAGTGAAAGCAGTGACAGTTCTGATGGTTCCAGTTCAAGCGCCGGCACTCTGACCAGCAGCGAAATCATTTCCGGTCTTAAGGAAGCGCTGGAAACAGGCGCCGGAACCGTTGTCAGCCGGTTGGGCACTGAAAACGGGTTTAATTCCGATTCCAGCATTCATATCCCTTTGCCTTCCTATCTTTCCAAGGCGCAGACCTTGATGGATAAGCCCGGGCTGGGGTCCTATGCAAAAGATCTGGAACTGAAACTGAATCGGGCTGCCGAGGCGGCTACTCCCAAGGCCAAGGCATTGTTTTTAAATGCCATTTCCCAGATGTCCTTTGATGATGCCACAAGTATTCTGAATGGCGCAGATGATGCCGCTACCCAGTATTTCAAGGAAAAAACCTCTGACGATCTCACCGAGGCCTTTACCCCGGTGATAGAGAATACCCTCGAAGAGATCGGGGCAGTTCAATCCTATAACCAGATGATGGGAAAGTATAAATCCCTGCCCCTGGTTCCCGATGTAAAGGGCAATCTGGTTGATTATACTGTTGAAGAAGCCCTGGACGGCATTTTTTATTATCTGGCAAAGGAAGAAAAGGCTATCCGGGAGAATCCGGCGAAGCAGACTACAGCATTGTTAAAAAAATTATTTAACTGATTATTTGGATAAAGGGACGAATCTATGGTTGAAGTTGGATTTTTCGGAGCGGCAGGCGAGGTGACCGGATCCATGCATATGCTGGATACAGGCGTTGATAAGATTTTATTGGACTGCGGCATGTTCCAGGGCCGAAGAAAGGAGAGCCGGGAGAAAAATGAGAATTTTCCCATAAACCGGTCACAAATCACCAATATGGTTCTTTCCCACGCACACATTGATCATTCCGGCCGGATTCCGCTGTTGACAAAAGAGGGGTTTTCCGGCCGGATCATCACCACCCGCCCCACTAAAGACGCTTTGGATTACATGCTTTTGGACTCAGGGCATATCCAGGAATCGGATGCCCTGTATCTTAACTATAAATCCCTGCGCTCGTTTCTGTATCAGGCTGAGCAGTCCAAAACCAAACATCAGATTTCCAACAAGGAAAAAGCCAGGATCAAAAACTTGCTGAAAACAAGTCCCCATGAACTCAATGTGGAGGCCATTGCCGCACTTCACAAGGAGTACGGTCTTGATATGGTGACGCCGCTGTATACTCAGGAAGATGCTATGGAGTCCCTTTCTTTTATTGATGGATATCCTTTTGGCTCGGAGGTGATGATCGGTACGGGAACCACTGTGA
Organism: Desulfobacter postgatei 2ac9; assembly: GCF_000233695.2. Taxonomy (NCBI): domain Bacteria; kingdom Pseudomonadati; phylum Thermodesulfobacteriota; class Desulfobacteria; order Desulfobacterales; family Desulfobacteraceae; genus Desulfobacter; species Desulfobacter postgatei. Next base: position 660,668 of record NZ_CM001488.1, read on the forward strand.
AATTTTATGTGGCTGGTCATATCCTCGGGTCTGCCTTTTCTCTGATTACTGTGAACCCGGAAAACGGCGGCAAACCCCTTAAGATACTTTTTACCGGTGATGTCGGCCGGTTTGAAAAACCCATTTTAAAAGATCCCACCCTGGAATTTGATGAAGAGGACAGGGAGATTGACTTGATGATCATTGAAAGTACCTACGGGGACCGAGATCATTCCCCGGTAGCGGATCTTTCCGGCCAACTTAAAGACACCCTTATGCGGACAATTGACCGGGGGGGCGCTCTTCTGATTCCTTCTTTTGCCTTTGGCAGAACCCAGGAGCTTATTTACATTCTTCACCAGTTGTATGACTCAGGCACTGTTCCCAAAGTGCCTGTTTATGTGGACAGTCCTCTGGCATCAAATATCACAAAGGTCTTTGGAGAACATCCGGAAACCTATGATAAGGAAACCCATAAAATATTTTTGGAAAAGGGTATCAATCCCTTTTATTTTAAAAATATTAAATTTGTTGAGTCCGTGGAGGAGTCCATGCGCGTCACCCAGGATAACACCCCGCACATCGTGATCTCGGCATCAGGCATGTGTGAGGCGGGCCGGATTCTTCATCACCTGCGTTATAAGATCCATAATCCCAAACATACCATCCTGATGGTGGGGTATATGGCCAACCACACCCTGGGTCGGCGTATTGAAGAACTGGGTCTGCAGGAAAACAGGACCGCAGACAAGGCACCGGAAGTCAAAATTTTGGGGAAATCCTACCCTTTAAGGGCACATGTGGAAAAAATCGGCGGGTTTTCCGCCCATGCAGACCGCCATGAACTGATGAAGGTGGTTGCCGGATCGAATCTTCGGGTGAAAAACATTGCCGTTGTCCACGGTGAAGCTGAACAAAGCCAAGCCTTTGCTCGTCGCCTCAACGAAAAAGGATATAATGCCTTTATTCCCAAACCTGGCGACAGGTTTAAATTAAAGTAATGATTTTGGTTCCAGGAATTCTTTTTTTGAACCGATGGTTACAACAGTGTTCGGCACGGCAGAATAGTATCTCTTCTGTCGTGCCTGAAATTATCCCCGTTTTTTAAAGGCCAGGCGTTCGCTGATTTTTGCGGCTTTTTCCTTCTCCACAAAAGCCAGGATCTGGGAGGCGGACACCTCGCGCATTCTTAAGAATATTTCATAGGCAACAGAAAGTTCCATCTTATTGACAATTTCTGCAGCCGCTTTGGGTTTCATGCTGGCATACATTTTCACCAGACGATTCATTTTTGCCTCAAATGCGGCATCTTCTTCCCGTTCTTTTGCTGTTTTCTTCTTTTCAAGTCGTGCCATATCCTCTTCAATCTGCTTTTTCAAGGCCGTCAGAGAGGCCAGTTTTTCGTCAATCTGGGCTTCGTAGGTCTCCAGGTCCTTTTTTTCTTTGGCAAGTTTTTCACTGGCCTCAGCCACGGCTTTTTTTTTATCTTCAAGGCCCTGGAGAACGACCTTGGCAGGGTCTGGACACTCTGGACACTCCGGGCACTCCGGGCATGGTGAAGATACTTCTTCCTCTTTTTCACCGTCAGCCGGTGCCTTTTCCGGTTTATCTTCTGCCCAAACCGATGCGGGTTGCTCCTCATGTATATATGAAATACCAATAAAGGCTGCCGTTACCAAAAGCAGACTGACCAAAAGTCCGCTTATCCAGCGTTTAAATGCGTTCATTGTTCACCTTCCTGGCCGTTCTCAAAGATGTGATTTCATCCAGGTTCTTTTGCTCTTCCCGGAGCATTTTATGGGTATATTCCCGGGCCTGTTTTTCCCGTAAGCGCTCCAGGGCTTTTTTTTCAATGGTTCTCTGTTTAAGGGCCTCCCGCTTGTCGTCCAGAATCTTTTCAAGTTCGGTTTTTCTGGTGTGTTCAAGCATGATCATCTAATCAACCGCTGTAATAAATTGCCTGTACCGGTTGAATTGACCTGCACCCATCCCTTTTTCCACCAGGGCGTCAAGCTGGTCCGTTGCCGTTATTCTGTCATTTTGCAACTCCGCTATATGCTGTTCACAGGCCAGGAGATCGCCCACAGCCTGTGCCATTGACTGCTTGGCGACCTGCTCAAGATGCCGTTTATACTTTAAAAGGCTTTGCAGTCTGAACTGAAATTTTTTCATGGCTTAGGCCTGATTCTTTTTTGTTCCAGGCGGCGGGTCCTTTATTTCCAGCGCTTTTTTCAGACCGGCTACACTGGCCCGCATGTCCATCTTTTGGCCAATATTCTGGCGCAACAGCCGGTTAATGCCGGGCATCAGTTTCCTGGCCTGGTCCACATCGGGGTCGGAGCCGTCCACATAAGCACCGATGCTGATCATGTCCTCTGCGTTTCGATATGCCGCCATAATCTTGACGGCTTTGTCCCGCATCGCCATGTGGTCGGGTTTGCTGACATCCCGCATGACCCTGGAAACACTGGCCATGACGTCAATGGCCGGGTAGTGCCCACGATTGGCAAGATCCCTGGATAAGACAATATGTCCGTCCGTTATGGAACGGACCGTATCCCCGACCGGGTCGTTCATGTCATCGCCTTCCACCAGAACCGTATAAATTCCTGTTATTGAACCGCCGTTTTCAAGGACTCCGGGACGTTCAAGAAGAATGGGAATCTGAACAAAAAAAGAGGGCGTATATCCTCGGGTGGTCGGCGGCTCGCCGGCAGCCAGGCCCACATCCCTGGAGGACATGGCAAACCGGGTAATGGAATCGAGCATGAGCAGTACATCCTTTCCCTGATCCCTGAAGTACTCGGCTATGGTGGTGGCCAGATAGGCGCCCCGCATGCGGGTCAACGGCGGAGAATCCGATGTGGCTGCCACCAGGACAGCCCGTTTAAGCCCCTCTTCTCCCAGGGTCTCCTCCACAAAATCCTTGACTTCACGGCCCCGCTCCCCAATAAGCCCGATCACCACCACATCCGCACTGGTATGCTTGGTCATCATGCCCATGAGCACACTTTTTCCCACACCGGAGCCGGCCATGATGGCCACCCGCTGTCCCCGGCCCAGGGTTATCATGGAATTAATGGCCCCGATACCGACATCAAGGGGATCTTTGATCATTTTTCGTTGCAGAGGCCCCAGGGGCTTTCCATACAGATAATAGGAACTTGAGCCTGAAATAGGGCCCTTATTGTCAATGGGATTTCCCATTCCATCCAGTACGCGTCCGAGCATCTCATCGCCCACCGGCACCATGGGGGAAGAGCATACCGGCACAATCCGGCTTCCCATGCTGATTCCCCTGATATCACCAAAGGGCATGAGCAGCGCTTTTTCTTGCCGGAAACCCACCACTTCGGCCATCACGTCCAATCCATAGTCATTGATTATACGGCACACACCCCCCACGCCAAGGCCTAGGCTGTCCCCTTCGGCAATCAACCCGATCACCTGGGACACCCGGCCTTCGGGGGTTACGGTTCGAACCTTTTCCACAGCCCTGGCATAAACGGAAAAATCCACTTTTTTAAAAAAATCGCTCATCATACCCCCGCCTGGGCAATGGCCTCATAAACCGCCTTAAGTTTGGTTTCCGGATCCGTGGCAATGCTGGCTCCGGCACTTTCAATGCGACATCCCCCTTTGGGAATCATGGCGTCGGTATTCACCGTAATATGCGTCAAGGAGCGGACCGACTCAAAAAAGACCTCCTTGATCATTTCCACATATTCATAGTCTTCTTCGGCCACACTCAAGGTGATTTCCTCCGGGGAGGCAAGCTGGGACAACGCATCCAGGATTGTGTTTTTGATCACGGTATCGTCCGAGTCCAGTTTGGCCATCACCACTTTCCCCGCAATCTGGCAGACAAGTTCTACCAGCTGAATTTCGTATCGGGCCAGCATGTTTTCCAACATCTGGTCTGCGGTTTCCAATGCCTGCCGAAAAGGATCCAGGACCTGGGTCATTTCCTGGACAATCTCCTGTTTTCCGACATCTCGCCCCTCTTCCAGTCCCTTTTCAAAACCAGCGGCTTCGCCTTTGGTAAATCCGTCGGTCTCCCCCTGTTTAAATCCCTCTTTCCGGCCTTTTTCCAGCCCCTCTCCATAGCCTTTGGCATGACCATCTGCCAGCCCTTTTTCAAGTCCCTGGGCCATACCCTGTTCATAGCCTGCGGCAAAGCCCTGTTCTTCCGGCGTCGGTTCATCTTCGGGCTCATCAACGTTCTGGGTTTCCTCTAAGGGGGCGCACATCTCCTTTTTTACATCGGGTTTATTCGTAACCACATCCGCACCCTGGATCAAAGGTTCGAACAATTCTTCCTTAAGCTTTTTGGTCACTCTATAGACAGCCTCAAACCCACCTTCTTCCCTTTGAATTTCCAAAGGATCAAACAATAGTTTAAATCGATTAAAATCAGGTTCGGTATCTGGTTTCTTAAGAGAGACCTCGTCATCAAAACTGTCGAGGGCCCCCACATCAATGGGCTTGAATCCATGATCCTGTGACAAAAAATTCCCCTCGGTATGTTCTTCTTGATCAGACAAGGACATCATCCTTTCCTTTGCCCAGGGTTATGGTGCCGTCCGCCTCAAGCTCCTTAGCCGCCCTGACAACGGCCTGCTGGGCTTCTTCCACCTCTGTCAGGCGAACAGGACCCATGGCATCCAGGTCGTCCTTGAGCATTTCACCGGCTCGTTGGGACAGGTTGGCAAAGATCTTGGCCTTCATGTCTTCGGTGGCGGTTTTCAATGCGTAGGTGAGTTGCTGGCCTTCCACCTTCTTGAGAATCTCTCTCATGGCAGTATCATCCACGTTGGTCAGATCTTCAAATACAAACATGAGTTTGCGGATCTCATTGGCCATTTCCGCATCATCTTCTTCAACATATTCCATAACGGCATCTTCGGTGGATTTGTCCACACCATTGATGATATCCACCAGGACTTCTATACCGCCTGCCTTACCACCTGGGCCGACTGCACCGCTGAGCTCATATTTTAATGCCTTGTCCACGTCCCTGACAACGTCTTCGGAAATCTGGCCCAAACGGGCAATTCTCATGGCAATGTCGCCTTTAAGTTCATCCTGCAGATTCATTAAAATTTCCGAAGCAATTTCTGCAGGCATATGGGCCAGGATCATGGCTATGGTCTGGGGGTGTTCACCTTCAATATATGCAGATAAAGTACCCGTATTCACATTCCGGCTCCATATAAAGGGTCTGGCCTGTTTCTTTTTTTCCAGGTCTTCGAGAATGGCTTTAGCTTCCTTGTCCTTGAGTGTCGCGGTGACCACATTCTTGATAAAGGAGTCCCCTTCAACAATCATCTTGGGTTCGCCTTCATATTTGACATTGAAATCAGCACACACAACCTTGAGCATGTCAGGTGTAATCTGGTCGACCTTGGACATTTCAAAGGCAACCTCCCCGATCTCGTGTTCTTTCATTCTTGAAAACACCTGGGTTGTGTATTCTTCTCCCATGTACATGAGAAATATTGCCGCCTTTTGATAACCGTTCAGATTTTCCGGATCAATTGTTTTGGACATGGAATTACCCCTCCTCTTCTTCCGCTACTTCACTGAGCCATCCCTTGATTATATTCACGGTCTTGAACAGATCTTTTTCAGCATAATATCTGGCTTTGTCCTGGGCATTCATATTGGCTATATATGCGTTCCGTTCTGCTGCGGTCATTTTCTGGATGAACTCTTCCTTTTGTTCCTCGGTCATGGTTTCAAAGAAGTCACGCTGCTGATTCGCATTCATCTCAACAAAGGAAGGTTCCTTATCCTCTTTTTCAAGCAGGGTAAGTTCTTCCGGTGAGGGTAACGCTTCCTGTTCTACCTTAATTTTGATGTCGCGAACAGTTTTTATGATAGGCCGGATGATGAAAAGGAACAATACAAATACCAGCAGTAAATTGGCAATAAGACGTCCGTATTCCTTCTGGACCATGCGCCAGCCGGTCAATTTTTCTTGGGTGCCCTGCATATCATCGATGGAGGCAAAGGGGAAGCACTCCATGGAAACCTGGTCGTTGCGCTCCTCATTATACCCCATGGCCCTGCTGACAATACTTTGAAACTGCTGCATCTCCTCGGCAGACCTGGGCATATATACCCGTTTGGTGTCGCCGTTGTTATCCGTCTGGAAGTCATACTTACCGTCAATCACGGCTGCAACCGAAAGTCTTGTAAGTTCGGCCATGGGTTTCTGGGTTTCCCTGACCCGGCGGCTGATTTCATAATTGACAGTATCATCACTCTTATTGACCCGCTCCCGGTTTTTATCGCCTGCCTCATCTTCATCGGTGATGGGGTTGACCGAAGAAGGGATACCGACTTCCTCGTCAAGCTGGAGTATCTTTTCAGCTTTGTTTTTCCGGCTGCGTATGAATTCTCCGCCCCGTTCAAACGGGTCATAAACTTCTTCATTCATATTGTTTTTGGAAAAATCCATTTCCGAGGTCACCCGGACAATGGCTTTATCCGTACCTACGATGCGCTCAAGCATGGTCTGGATTCTGCGTGTCAGGTTCTCTTCAAACCGAACTTTATACTGATACTGGGCATCTGCAAGGCTTTCTGCATCAATGCGGGCCTGTTCTTCTTCGGATTTTCCCTCAAACAAAATCCGGCCGGCAGTATCCACAATGGTGACCAGTTTGGGGGTCATATCCTGGACGGAAGAGGCTACCAGATGTGCAATGGCCGCCACTTCTTCTTTCTGAAGATCAGCGACCAGTTCCAGCAGAATGGATGCCGAAGGCTGTTTGGTCTCCTCCACAAAAACCGACTCCTTTGGCATCACGATCATTACCTTGGCATCCTTAACAGCATCAAATGCGGCAATGGTGCGCGCCAGCTCCCCCTGAAGTGCCCGCTTCTTATTGATTTTCTGCACGAACTCGGTGGTGCCGAATTCGTTTTTATCAAAAATCTCGTATCCAACCCCGCTCCCTTTGGGAATCCCTTCCTTGGCCATGGTCAGCCGGACATCATACACCATCGCATCCGGCACCAGAATCGTGGTTCCGTCACCGGTCAGGCGGTAGGGCGTCTTGGAAGCTTTTAATGTCTCCACCACAGCGGCGGCATCTTCCTGGCTCAATCCTGAATACGCAGTTTTATAGGGCATTTTATTGGCCCATACAAACATGGTGATAAACCCTGCCACCACCACCAGGACAAGTCCGCCCAGGAGGATTTTACGGATCATGCTCATCTGTTTGAACATGGTAATGATTTTTTCAATTACTGGATTCATTTAAGCGGCTCCTGCTCTGCAAGGGATTATACCTGCATACGCATCACTTCGTTATAGGCACTCATGGCCTTGTTCCGGACCTGTGCCAATACTTTAAGGGAGGTGGAGGCTTTGCCTAACGCCATCATGCCTTCATGAATACCAAGCCTGCCTTCAATGACGGCTTCAACCGACTCATCTGCCACATGCTGATTATTATTAACTTCCTGGAGGGCTGATTCCAGCCGTTCCATAAATTCGGGGCTTTGCTTGGCTGCCCGGTTCGCCACGGGTTCCCTGTACAAGGAGAGTTTGCCGGGGAGTTGTGTTTTTATTTCATCCATTGCTTCACTCCTTTACCTAAAATTATCTACCTATCTCAAGGGCTTTGCTGATCATATTTTTTGTGGTGGAAAGCGCCGTGACACTGGCCTCATAACTGCGACGGGCCACCATCATGTCTGAGATCTCGGTTAAATGATCCACGTTAGGCATCTTCACATAGCCTGTATCCGGATCTGCATCGGGGTGAGCCGGGTTGTACACCAGATGAAAATCTTCCTGGGATCTGACAATTTGATCAACTCTTACACCTGTGCCGTTATCCGGCTTTTTCTCATCCTCAAGCTCAATGGCGGATAATTCAATCCCGCCGGACTGCTCTTTTCGAATTTTTTGCTGCACCACACTTTCAAAAGAGTCGATATCGTCGCCTTTGAAGACCACCATTTTTCTACGATAGGGTCCGCCGTCTTCGCTTCTGGTGGTATCGACGTTGGCCAGGTTTTCAGCAATGACATTGAGCTTCATACGATGGGCCGCAAGGGCCGTTCCGCTGATTTTTGATGCATTCATTAAATCCATGGATTATTTTCCTCCCTCATCAATGGCATAGTTGAGTATGGTCATTTTACGCAGCAGCATCTCGGCCGTGGACCTGAATTTTATATTGTTCTCCATCAGATTCATCATTTCCGTATCAATGTTTACCGAATCCAGGTGGTAGATATCCACATCCTCGCTGTTCATGCCCTTCATTTGCCCGTTTGCCCCTTCAATATTGCCGGGCAGATGTTTTTCATTGGTTTTTTCCAGGTAATCCGGTTCGGGTTCTGCCATGGCCCGTTTGAGTGCAGTTTGAAAATCTATATCGCTGGGCGTATACCCGATGGTATCCATGTTGGCGATATTGCCTGCGATCAGGTTATGGCGCCGGGTTGAGATGCCCATGCTTTTTGCGATCATCTCGTAGGTGTTCCCGAAAATTCTTGAATCGGCCATTTTAACCTCCGTTTTTTTAATTGACGCTCCGGGTCAACCACAGGTGGCATTGTCCCTGATATCCGGGTTAGATATCCGGGCAAGGGCGCCGGAATATCAATACTGCAAACGAAAAAGCAAATTTCATGCCTGAAATGATAAACAAGAAGAATAATCAGAGAGGCTCTTTGTATTCGTTTAGCTTATTGCGAAGGGTTCTGACACTGATCCCCAAAATTTTTGCCGCATGGGTCCGGTTCCCCTCGGTTTGATCCAGTGTTCTGAAAATCATTTTTTGTTCCATCTCTTTAAGGGAGCCTGCGGAAAAGTCTTCATCAGTAAAGGATTCTGCGTCTGTATCTTCAAAAAGAGCTGTTTGTGCGTCATTATCCATGAGCAGATCAGAAGCGGTGATCATATCGGTTTCTGCAAGAAGGACAGCACGATGAATAACATTTTCAAGTTCCCGGACATTGCCGGGAAAGGAGTGGTTATGGAGCACGGAAAGCGCATGCTCCGTCAATCCTTTGACATATCTTGCGTCAATCCTGCAGTATTTTTTTATGAAAAAATCGCATAAGGGCAGAATATCCCGCCTGCGTTCCCGTAAGGGAGGGATAATCAGCGGAATGGTATTGAGGCGGTAATAGAGATCTTCTCTGAACTCCTGATTTTCAACGGCCGCCTTGGCATCCCGGTTGGTGGTGGCGACCACCCGGACATTCACATCCACGGGCTGGGTTCCTCCCACCCGGTCCACCACCTTTTCCTGGAGTACCCGTAGCAGTTTGGATTGAAGGTGGAACTGCATCTCCGTAATTTCGTCCAGAAACAGGGTCCCCTTATCAGCCAGTTCAAATTTACCGGCTTTCCTTGCCAATGCGCCGGTAAAAGCCCCTTTTTCATGGCCGAACAATTCGCTTTCCAAAAGGTTTTCCGGCAGGGCTGCGCAGTTGACGGCAATAAAAGGCTGATGCCGGCGGGCGCTTTTCTCATGCAGAAATTTTGCAAGCAGCTCCTTGCCGGTGCCGCTTTCCCCCTGGATGAGCACCGATGCCGACGAATCCGCCACCCGGGCGGCAAGTTTAAGCAGATTCTCCATTCTATGGTCTTTAGTAATGATTTGAACCGCTTTATGCTGAACGGTTTTTTCCTTTTCAGCAGGCAAGGGCGAAATGGCTGCGGCTAAAGATTTTTTAACGCTGAGTTCAAGCTGTCTTAGGTCAACCGGCTTGATCAGATAATCCATGGCACCGTGCTGTATCAGGCTGACGGCATAATCCACCACAGGATCCGGGGTCAGGATAATGGTTTTTGGCACACCTATATCTGAATCAGCCGCCTGTTTAAGGAAATCCAGAGCTGAGAATCCCGGCGTACCATCGTCGGCCACAACCACCGCAGGTTTTTGAGAAAGCAGGTAGGTGAGCGCATCCGAGCCTTCCGGAACGGCATCAACCAGAAAACCCATCCCCTCGAACAAGTCGGTATATGTCATTCGCTCTTTGGGGTTTTCAATTATGAGAAATAATCGCTGTCCAGGCACGTTGCCAAAGCATCCTTATGAATTTATCATTTTTTCCACCAGCTCGATAGTACTCAGGCGTTGCCGGGCAAGCCGGGCCCAGACCGAGTCGTAAGACTGTGCTACCTGCTCAAAGGTTTTTTTCGCCTTGTCCAGCACATTGCCTTTCTGGTAAGCGTCCCCGAGCAAAAAACCGATATTGGCCTTGGCCTGGTCTCCTTCGGAAAAATCAAAGGCTTTGGCAAAGGCATTGGCTGCCTGGCCATAGGCTTTCATTTCCAGGTAAGTTGAACCCAACGTTTTATAAGCACCTGCCAGTATCTCGTAATTTTCGCCGGGAGATGCGGCGAACGCCTTCACCGCACGGGCCTGAAGTTCGGATGCCGTCTTCAAGTCTGACTTTTTCTGGTAAACACCGGCGCGAAGCATGAGTATCCGTCCTTTATCCAGCGTATTCTCCTCCGCCTGATACGCAGAGACAAAAGCATCATCCGCCTTTGAAGCGTTTCCTTTTTCCAGATAAATCTGCCCGACCCTGGTCAGCGCCTCTACCCTGTTTTTATGCGTTGGAAATCTTTTTGCAAAGGTGTTTAATAGGTTTAAAGCATCCTCGTCCCTGCCGGACTCATCCATGGCCTTGCCCAGTCCAAACAGCAATAAAGCCGGCCGCTCTTCCCTTTTATAAAGTTTATATGCAGAAATCAACTGATTAAACGCCTCTTCATACAGATTGGCCTGTAAATATGCACTGCCCACATAAAAGGGAATCAGTTGCCCCCCCATTTTTTTTATCTTCAAGTGTTCTTTTTCATACCGCATCAATACAGAGGTATATCCATCGGCTTTCAACTGTTCTTTGAACAAAGCCTCATAGGCTTTTTGCATTAATTTAACCGCCTCGTAGCGCAACCCCTTGGGATGTGTGGACAACAGGTCCTCGATTTCCTGGATGCACTTATCATACTCACCATTCTTCTGATAAATTTCAGCCAGGCGCATCATGGCGATCCGGGCATAGGTATTTTCAGGGAATTGAGTCTTGATCATTTCGTAAATATCAATCTTTTCAGCATCCGTTTTTAAATACCTGGCAAGCCCGATGGAGGCATTGATATATCCTGGGGAGTCCGGATATGTTTTTCGAACCAGTTCATACAGCTTGATCGCCTTTTCTTCCTGATTCTCCATCCCGTAGGCATCCCCGGCCTTGCTTAAAGCCATATCAGGGGCTTTAATATCGGGAAAAAGATTCAACAGCCGGATATAATTCTCCCGAGCGCCTTTACTTAAGCCCAATTCAAAATTGGCATCCGCCGTGTATTTGAGCAGATCAGCAGATTCATAAACCTTTTTTACATCATTTTTTATAACATAATTAAAAACACTCAACGCGTCATAATACCGAAGGTTTTCAAACAGTGCCTTACCATAACCTATCCCTGCATCCGATATATATCCGTTGCTTATTTTTGACTCAAATACCTTTTTATACAGATTCAACGCTTTGTCGATATACCCTTTGTCATTATAAATTTCGGCCAGATGATACTCCACCTCAGGCATGCCGGAATAGTCCGGAAAGTCCTTGCTGATGATATCAAAATATCCTTCGGCGGTAGCGTTGTTGTGCAAACGGGTATGAATCAGGCCCATGGCCGCATAGGCAAAGGGAAGATAGCTTGATTTGGGGTAGGCGACCATGGCGTCCTGGAACATGCGTTCTGCATTTAAAAGCCCTTTATGGTCATCATTGTCAACATCCATAAAATTGACATAAGCCTTTAAATAGTAGACCTGCTCCATGCAAAGGGGATTTTCTTCAAACAAATACTGTTCCAGGATGGCACCGGCTTCTTTGTACAACTGTTTTTTAACCAGAAGCATCGCATTTTCGACCGCCTTGGTCTGGCAGCCCTGCAACGGGTCCTCGCCCCGGTACATATCACTGATATCTCCTTTAAAACGACTGGCCTGACGCTCTGGGGGTATATAAAGCGGTGGCTCCTTGATTCTTTCATCCGCTTTAGCCGGGCGGGTATCCTTTTTTTTGACGCTATATTCCGTTGCCGGAGTTGACGCCTGTTTTCCCGGTTTGGAAACACCCTGGGTTAAGGGTTTCTGGATAGTCGCCGCCTGCGGAACAGGGGGGGCTTTGTGACGGGGCGCCACGGCTTTATTTAAAACCACGGTCAATCGGTTATTGGCGGTATCGAAAGAGGATTTAATCTTTTCTTTACCCGCGTACTTGCTTGTCAGCATCAAGGCGACAACGTTGCCTTCAAGGGTTTCCACATGGACGGATTCAAGGTTAGGATTGTCCTTTCCGGCGATGACAAGCCCTTTGCTAAGAGTTGCATTCTTAATGGCCACAAGGACTTCCCGTTTTCCGATACGGATAACTTTTACAGGGGCTTTCCCGGTCATATTAACCGTCACGGAGAAGGGATTGTCTTTGACGTGGATTGATTTGACGACGGGGTAGCCGGCCATGGCGGATCCTGCCGGCATGAACACGCAGAACAATGCAGCCCAGGCCGCTGATAAAACCTTCAGATATGTGAGGGTTGATTCGCTCATGACATATTTTTTCCAAAAGGGTTCATGGTTGGAGAACTAAAAAAGCAAGTAATATGCCATACCTATAATTATCCATGATATCAGATTAAACGGCCTTTAAAAAGCATGTCCGGCAAATGAATTTACAAAGAACAGCCATGGGGCTGACCTGACATATCAACTGCCAGGCATAGCCCACAACAAAGTTTGAAAGATCAGAGTAACGTACCCAGACTTTCATATAAAAAGTTTAGAGCGGGTGTGGGGATTTGCGGCGGCAGGTGTCAAAAAACCGGCATCTCATCTTCCGGTTCAATATCCATCTTTTTTATCTTCTCAACCAGGGTAGTCCGGTTCATTTTCAACATTTCGGCGGCTTTGGCCTTTACCCATCCGGTTTTATTCAGGGCGTGGGTAATTAAAGACTTTTGATATGATTCCACGGCCTCATTAAAACCGATGTTATTTTGGAATACGCCGGCCACACAGACCGGAGTAACATTTGCCCTGGCACCGGTCATACAGCCCGGCAGATCGGCTATGGTGACGGTATCTCCCTCCACAAGGACGGACAGCCGTTCCACCAGATTTTCCAGTTCCCGGATATTTCCAGGCCATTCATAGGTCGCAAGCACCTGTTTAACTGAATCGGGAAAGGCCTTGGGCATGTATTCGGCATTGCGCCGTGCAAGACCGGACTGAAAATGGGCCACAAGAGGCATGATATCTTCAGGGCGTTCCCGCAGGGGAAGGATGTTGATGGGGATCACATTAAGGCGGTAATACAGGTCTTCCCTGAATTCGTTATCCTCAATGGCTGCGGTCAGGTTTTTGTTGGTGGCCGAAATTACCCTGATATCCACCGCAATGGTCTGCGAGCCACCTACCCGCTCGAACCTTCTTTCCTGCAACGCGCGCAACAGTTTGACCTGGAGATCAGGACTCATGTCACCGATTTCATCCAGAAAAATAGTGCCTTTATCGGCAATTTCAAAGCGACCGATTCTTGTCCGGTGGGCACCGGTAAATGCACCCCTCTCATGGCCGAACAACTCACTTTCAAGAAGCTCGCTGGGAATGGCCCCGCAATTGATTACCACCATGGGGCCGTTTTTTCTTGCTGAATTTTTATGAATGGCCCGGGCAATGAGTTCTTTGCCTGTACCGCTTTCTCCTGTGATAAGCACCGATGAATCAGAGCGCGCAACTTTACGCACCCGGTCGAGTACGGCCATCAGTCCTTTACTTACGCCGGCAATCCCGCTGCGGTTGAAGCCCGATACCTCTTTGGGCGGGGCTTCAACAGATCCTGTTGTTTTTTCGGCTGTAGCTTGGGCCATGAGTACCTGACTTATTTAAGGATCTTTTTGAGTTTGTCGGAAATGCCCTCTGCTGTAAACGGCTTGACCACGTAATTGGACACCCCGGCTTGTACGGCTTCAATAACGTTTTGTTTCTGTGCTTCTGCCGTAACCATCAGGAAAGGCGCTTTCTTGTACTGATCGCTGGCACGCACCTTTTTCAGCAGTTCAAGCCCCGTCATTTTGGGCATGTTCCAGTCAGAAATAATCAGATCAATCTTCTGGCTTTCAAGGACATTCCACGCCGTTGTTCCATCATCGGCCTCCACCAGATTTTTAAAACCAAGTTGTTTTAAAATATTCTTCAGAATACGGCGCATGGTCGCAAAATCGTCAACTATCAAAATCTTGATGGATGTGTCCATTGCCACATTCTCCTTCTTAATTGGATTAAAACCCATCTTCTATCTTTCAAAACATACCTCAATTGTAAATTTTCCACCATCGATTTGAAAAGGGATCGCGATTTTAGGGCCGTTCCCATAGTGTCTGATGGTATGTTTTTTCCCAGTGATCACTGATGGTATGGCCGCTTTAAACACCTTGCCCATTTCATCAAGTTCCCGCCGTGCCTGTCCGGAAATCATATTTGTCAATTCCCCGACGGCATCGGCGATATCTTCGTTGAGCCCGTCTATTTTTTCTCCGAACATGTTGGAAACAACCGTTAAAATGCATTGTTTCTCAAAGGTGACGGCAATGGTTCCGTGGGCGACGCCGGTCAGTCCCAGGACACCGGTCACATCACCCACGGCGATATTATCTTTTTTCAGATAGGGTTTTCCCGCCGAAACCGTAACAAAAGCCATTGTTTCAAGTACGTTAATGGTTGCATTGATGAATGGATTTATCAGTGTGACGTCCAAGTCCGACACCTCCAGCCGGTTTTAAATTTTACCCAATATACTGCCCGGCACTAGTCACTGCCTTCAATATTATACAAAATCAACGTTTTGAGATGGGTATATGTCTCTAAGTCCATGGACTGGAACTCTACACCGAATCCGGCATCCGTATGTCTGACGATTCGTCCCTGAATTTCCAGTTTGAGATCGTCTATCCCTCCGGACAGATAAACACCCACCCGGCAGGGCGTATCCAAGGAAGGCCGCGAGTTTGTCTTAACAAACACCCCTCTTTGGCTCAAATCCTTTGAATTGGCCGCAAGCTTGACGTTTTGTCCGGACTCATCAAGCATATGAATGTCGATTTTGGTTGTAAAAACTACCCTGGAATGTTTTCGCCTGTCGTTTTTGTCTGAAATGCTCAATGCAAATTCACTCCACGCTGAAAGATCTAAAATGTTATACTACGTAATAATTTTTTAGGTCAGATTAGCATATTTCATTTTCAGGCTCAAGCCATTAAAAATCATCGGGCAGATCCTGATCCGCTACCTGCAGAAAAACATCGACCACATCAGGATCAAACTGGGTGCCTGAATTTTTAATTATGATGTCAAGGACAACCTCCTTGTCCATTTTTTTTCGGTAGGCCCTGTCCGAGGCCATGGCGTCATAACAGTCGGCAACGGACAAGATCCTTGCAAGCGTGGGAATCTGTTTTCCTTTAAGGCCGTCCGGATATCCCATACCGTCAAAACGTTCGTGATGATGCCGGATAATTTGCGATTCCCTGTCCCACAGGCCCAGTGTGCTTATAATATCAGCACCGATGGCAGGATGCTCTTTTATTTTTTCGTATTCATCTTCGGTAAGGCGTCCGGGTTTTAAGAGGATATCATCTCTGATGCCTATTTTACCGATATCATGGAGGCTGCCTGCCACATTGATCATGTCCAGTTCTTCTTCGCTACACCCCATTTCTTCGGCGATCAGTTGGGCCAGCCTGGCGACCCTGGTGGAGTGTTTGCGCGTATAAAGATCCCTGACCTCAAGAGCCGAAACAAATGCAAACAGGGTAGAGAACAGATTTTCATATATATTTTCATATAGAGCGATATGTTCGATACTCGAAGCGGCTTTCTGAGTGATAAAGCTTAAATAATAAATATCCTGTTCACCAAAAAAACGCGGCTCTTGGAAAATATAAGCCGAAACAATACCGAAAATTTTATCCCGGATTTTCAACGGTGCAACCATAAAGGAGTTTACCTGTCCTTTCATTGACGGGATACCTACGGCATCCTTGATAAGACAGGGGGTGTGATCGTTTCCCAACGACTCTATGATAAATGCTTTTTCCTGTTCAGGAATATCTATGGAATAGGCTGCCGGGTGTTTTTTATTTTCCGCGCCGGCCTTATCCACGAGAATCAGGGTGCTGTCCTGTTGTGAATAAACATGAAAAAAGGCCAGATCTGCTTTGAGTTCTTCGACGCTCAACCGGACAACCTTGTTGAAAATTTCGTAACTGGAGTTCAGCGCGGCAAAATCCTCCATGACCCGGTTTAAAGTGTTGACCTCCTCCACTTTTTTGACCAGGTCGTTATTGAGCTGGTGCAGCCGCTCCCGACGTTCCACTTCTTCCTTGAGGATCAGATTTTCAACAAAAAGTTCGCGTTCACGCAGTACCCTGCGAAGGGTCAACTCCATCTGCTCCAGCTTCACCGGCTTGATCAGGTAATCCACAACGCCGTTTTTCAGGGTCTGGATGGTATTTTCAAGGGAAGGATACCCGGTCATCACCACAACAGGCAGGGTACTGTCAATATGGCGAATTTGTTCGGCAAGTTCGAGTCCGTCCATCACGGGCATATTTATATCGGTAAAAATGCAGTCTATTTTTTCCCGGTTGACAATATCCAGGGCCATTTCCCCGTTTCCTGCGGTGTATACCTGGTATCCCTTTCTTTCGAAAAAGCATTCGGTGACATCGAGAATGCCTTCCTCATCATCCACCACCAGGATTTTAATATTCTCCTTGTTCATCCATCTCAACCCGTTGTTAATCTGAATTTACTTAAAATTTACATGTATACGAAATATCGTATTTTATCAATCAAAATCAATTTATCCAAGATTCAGACGATACCCTCGCGAACAGAACTTAATTTGTTATTTTTATTTTTAAATAGAATAATATTCTTGACTTTATAATAAATAGCGAATATTATTTTCATAAATATAAAGCTTGTATGATAAATTTAACATAAATTGAATATTATTGTCATGGATAAAATTGATCTGGAAATTCTTAAAATATTGCAGAAAAAAGCCAGAATACCCAATGTTGAAGTTTCCAGAGCCATCGGCATGGCCCCTTCCGCAGTGCTTGAGCGTATTAAAAAACTGGAGGCAAAAAAGATCATCCAGGGTTATGAGGTGCGCCTGAACCCGGATATGTTCGGCTGTGCCATGACCGCCTTTGTCAGTATCGAGGTGACCCGTGCGTCGAAGATCCGGGAAACCGGCGAACTGTTGGCAGCCATTGAACAGGTCCAGGAAGTCCATTATCTGGCAGGCGGCGACATCCTGATGATTAAAGTAAAGGCGTCCGGCAACATGGAGCTGGAAGAGCTGATACAAACCCGGATCGCCGATGTGAGCAGCGTAAGGGCAACGAAAACATTTATTGCGCTTTCCACTTTCAAGGAAAGTGCCAAGATCAAATTGCCGGATGACGTTTAATTTATTTATAAAGGAATTACTACCATGCCCATGTCACCTGAATTTAAACAGAGACTGTCAACGGTGGTCCAGGATGCCGTATCAGCCTTTGGCACCCCGTTCCATATCTATGATGAAATCGGGATTATTCAAACCTGCCAGGCCCTGAACGAAGCATTTGCCCCTATTGACGGATTCAAGGAGTATTTTGCCGTAAAAGGTCTGCCAAATCCCACGGTGATGGCACTTCTCAAAACCCAGGGGTTTGGGTTTGACTGCTCTTCTGTGCCGGAAATTGAGCTGGCCCGTAAAGTGGGAAGCAATGCCGAAGATATCATGTTCACCTCCAACAACACCACCCGCAGACAGCTCAAAGCCGCCATGGACCAGGGGGGCAGCATCATAAACCTGGACGACATCACCCTGATTGCCAAACTGCCGGCCATACCTGATCTGCTCTGTTTCAGATACAACCCCGGTGCGACACGCCAGGGAAACGCCATTATCGGAAAACCGGAAGAAGCCAAATACGGCCTGACCCGGGAGCAAATCTTTTCAGCCTATGGGCAGGCCCTGGAACTTGGCGTCAAACGATTTGGCCTGCATACCATGATAGCGTCCAATGAACGGAATTACCGATATATGATCGACACGGCGGAGATGCTTCTGGAGCTGGCTGAAGAGGTAAGCCGAGCCCTTGATATCCGGTTTGAGTTCATAAATATCGGCGGCGGATTGGGCATTCCCTACGAGCCGGATCACAAAGCATTCAATCTTGAAGGCATGGCCGTCGGCATCATCGAAGCCTTTGAAAACTTTAAGGCAAAAAACGGCTGGGTACCCAAGCTCTATATGGAAAGTGCCCGGTATATCACCGGTCCACACGGCGTTCTTGTCACCTCGGTGATCAACCATAAAAACACCTACCGCAGCTATGTGGGCGTGGATGCATCCATGTCGGCATTGATGCGCCCCGGGATGTATGGTGCATACCATCATATCCATATCCATGGCAAACCGGAATCCGCCCCATTGAAAACAGTGGATGTCGTCGGTGCGCTGTGTGAGAATAACGACAAGTTCTCCATCCAAAGGCAATTGCCTGAAACCCGCGAAGGCGACATCCTGATTATCCATGATACCGGGGCCCACGGACATGCCATGGGCTTTAACTACAACGGCCAGCTTCGTCCCAAGGAGCTTCTGCTTAAAACCGACGGCAGCATTGAACTGATCCGCCGGGCAGAGACCATGGATGACTATTTCGCCACATTAAACTTTGAGCCCCAAATCATCACACCGGGGCGTTCCTGACTGATATTGCCCGAAACCGGAAACAAAAAATAAAGGGCGTTACAACAGTCTTTACAAAAATCTTGCCGGGGTGGGCGGTTGCGCCCCGGCCTTTGCACAATTTAAGGAAAATGATCAAAATAAAAACAATTGATTATCAATCAGATTTATGATTTCCTTTAACTTGTACATGGGCCTAAAGATTTCGACTCTGGCATTGACCCGGCAGGAAAAATAGCATGGATTTAAAACAGATTTGTCCTGATAAGCTACTCACGGCTGCAGAAAGTGTAAAAAAAATTCGCAATGGTTCACGGGTATTCATCGGTACAGGGTGCGGAGAACCCCAGCACCTGATCCGGACCATGGTCGAAGACCAGTCCCTTCAGGACATTGTTGTTTATCAGATGCTGTCAACCACCCTGGCGCAATATCTCAATGATGATAATTTTTCGTCCCGGTTTTCCATTAAACTATTTTTTATTTCCGTTCTTATGCGTAAATTTGTATTTGAAGGAAAAATTGATTATATCCCGGCATACCTTTCCCAGATCCCAAAAGTTTTCAGGAACAATGAAATCGGCCTGGATGTTGCGCTGGTCCAGGTCAGCCCGCCAGACGCTCATGGTTACTGCTCTTTAGGCATTTCCGTGGACATCACTCTTTCCGGAATGAAAAGTGCGCAGATTACCATCGCACAGGTCAATCCCCAAATGCCCAGAACTTGGGGAGATTCGTTGGTGCACATCGACGATATCGATTATTTGGTTGAATACGAAGAAGAACTTCTGGAATCCCTGCCCAAAACCAAAAATAAAACCGTGGTCGAGCGCATCGGCCATTATGTCAGCCAGTTGGTGGATGACGGTGCCACACTGCAGATCGGTTTCGGGCATCTTCCCCATGCCATCATGCCCTATCTGGCCGGAAAAAAGGACCTTGGTATCCATACCCAGGTCATCACGGACGCCCTGCTGCCTTTATTTAAACAGAAGGTTATCACCAACCGCAAAAAAAATTTTCTCCCTGAACGGGCTGTCGCATCCCTTTGCATGGGGTCAAAGGAACTATATAACTACATAGCAGACAACCCCATGTTCTATTTCAGGTCTTCTGAATTTGTGAATGATCCCAATGTTATTGCCAGAAATGACAATCTGATCTCCATCAGTTCCGCCCTGGAGGTGGATCTGACAGGTCAGGTATGCACGGACTCAAAAGGGTATCTGTTTTATTCGGGCATCGGTGATCAGGTGGATTTCATCAGGGGGTCTGCCATGTCCAAAGGCGGGTTTTCCATTGTCATCATTCCGTCCACGGCCCAGAACGGCCAGGTATCCCGTATTGTGACCCATTTAAGCGAAGGTGCCGGGGTCGCTACCACCCGGGGTGACATTGACCTTGTGGTCACTGAATACGGTATTGCGGAAATCCGCCGGAAAAGCATTTTCCAGCGGGTTATGGAACTGGCCCAGATTGCTCATCCCAAATTCCGCAAGCAGCTCATTGAACAGGCCAAGCAGAACCATTATATTTTCAGTGACCAATTGCCTCCCACAAACCAGGATCTGCTGTTTCTCAATGCATATAGATACAACATGCTCTTGTCCGGTGGAAAACAGTTGCAAGTGAGGCCGCTTCAGCCCTCGGATGAGTTCGAATCCAGAAATTTCTACTATTCCCTCCAGGAGGATTCCATCTATTTCCGGTTTTTTAACAGGCGCAAAGTTTTCTCCAGGCGTATGCTTCAGCAGATGTGGGCCCAGGTGGATTACAGCCGGAATATGACCCTGATCGCCCTGATGCAGCAGGGTAAACGCAAACAGATTGTGGCGGTGGCCTCTTACGCAGAAGTGGACCAAAAGAGTGCGGAAGTGGCATTTCTGGTGCAGGAGGAGCTTCATGGTCAGGGGATTGCCACATTTTTGCTGAGCTGCCTTGAAAAAATCGCCCGGAAAAATAATTATTCCGGGTTTACTGCCCTTGTCCTGGCCGAAAACCGAAAAATGCTTAATGTGTTCAAAAACACCTACCCCCACGCAGAATTTATACGGGGGGAAAGTGGTGAAATTGAAGTGATTATGCCTTTCATCATTGGAAAGCATAATACGCCCCACGATCACTCCCCGGAATAAAAATTGATTTATCTTTGAGCTTAATTCAGGGTAATCCCAGTAAAAAATATCCCATGACAGATAATCGACCCGTTTTGATACTGGCCCCTTTGCAGGGCTTTACCGATGTGGTGTTCAGACAGGCTTATGTCCGGCATTTTACCGGCATTGATCAGGCCATGGCCCCGTTTATCTCCACCATGAGCAGCAGGCGCCTGAAACCGTCCAGGCTGAAAGACGTGGCTCCGGCTTTGAATATAGCCCTTCCCGTGATCCCACAAATTCTGGGAAATAATCCGGATGATTTTATCTATCTTGGAGATTGTCTTTTCGACATGGGCTATACTCAAGTCAATTGGAACCTCGGATGCCCTCATTCAAAAATTGCAGTAAAACTGCGTGGCTCAGGCCTTTTATCCCATCCGGATAAAATAGACGCCTTCCTTTCCAGGGTAATTCCGGGCATGAAGCCTACATTAAGCGTTAAGATTCGTCTGGGCCGTAAAAGCAAGGAGGAGATTTTGGACCTGATTGCAATGTTCAATACCCACAAGCTTGACGAAATTATCCTGCATCCCAGAACCGGGGAACAAATGTATACAGGCACCGCTGATGTTGACGCCTTTGCAGGGGCCATGAAAGCCTGTATCCATCCCATGGTATATAACGGAGATATTGTGGACACGGCATCATGGGAAAAAATCCGGCAGCGTTTTCCGCAAATCAGACGTTTCATGATCGGCAGAGGCATTCTCTCCAATCCCTTTTTGCCCGAGCAGATCAAGGGGGTGATATTCGATTCCCAAAACGCCGACGCCCAAGATCAAGACAGGCAAACGCGTGAACGATTGAAAACCTTTCACGCGGACCTTTTTAATAGTTACAAACAGGTTTTTTCAGGCCCGGCGCACCTTATCGGGCGCATGAAGGGATTATGGAGCTATCTGGGGCCCTCCTTTGAAAAGAGCAAAAAACCGTTGAAAAAACTGCTCAACTCAACTTCGGAGCAGGCTTATTTGGATCGGGTCGGTGAATTCTGGGACATGGATTTAAAATTCTGCCCGGACAGGATAGAATGAGACACCCGCCCGGATAGATAGTGGTATGTCACAAATGAATTGATACCATTTGAATATTCATAGAGATGCGTCCCATTTCATTATATACTCGAGAGTCGTAAGTTTTTTCAAAAAAAAGTGACATTTAAAAATGGAAAGAGCATTTTAGGCTTTTTAACGCCTTGAACAACCAAATTCAAACAAAAAAGGACCCAAAATTCTCAAATATATTTATCAGACTCTACGATTTTTCCGCAATGCTTTTTCAAGAAATATTACCTGGCTCATGTTTTGTATGGTAGTTCTTGGGTTTATCGGAGCATCTGAAATGATTGGTGTTACATCATTTTGTCGATTCTGGGGCCTGAACACAACTGGCTACCATGCATTTATCCATTTCTTTCGGGCATCAACATTCAGAAACCCAAAGCAAGCCATCCTATTTCCGTGGTCATTGCTGGGGGGCCATAGGAATGCTGATTGGATCTATGGCTTCTCCTTTTTGTATACCGTTATCTCTTAAAATCCATCAAGGACTCATTCACGTAAATGATGGGAACTGCTCTGAGGAAACCAGAGATACGCTGGGAAACAGGATTATTCAAATGGCGCTAAATTTTGCGATGAAGCATAATATCCGCAGCGTCCTTACTCTGGACGCTTTTTCCCCCAGTGCCGATGTCTTCAAACTGGCCGGTTCGGTGTTCTCTGTACAGCATCAATCGCCACTGATTACGTTGATTATAAGAGCCAAAAAGAACTGTGTGGCCTATTTCGAAGCACAGATACCTCAAAAAAAAAGCCCGGGTAGACCACCAGAGTATGGTTAAAAAGTACGGTTATTAGAGCTATTTGATCATCAACACCTATTCTCAAAAATCGAATGCACAATTTATGGGAAAATTGAAGATATTTCAATCACTTCCCTGGATTTACTCTGGAAGCCGACAGCTGGTCTGATCCGTTTTGTGCTGGCAATTACCAGTCGTGGTCCTATCGTATTGATGTGCAGTGACCTGCATCAAGATCCTGTTATGGCCCTTGAACTTTATTGCGCCAGGGTCCGTATCGAAACTATGTTTGATATGCTCAAAAATGTCATGGGTGTTTTTCGATATCGATTTTGGACAAAGGGTTTGCCGCGCCATTCGAGAAAGCCCAGAAAGAATAAATATTTGAATCCTCCGATGGGCATTGATCCAAAAAGAAAAGTCAGACGCTGCTTTGATGCATATGAACGATTTGTCATGATCGGTTCAATTGCCCTTGGTTTGCTGCAACTGATTTCATTAAAATATCAAAATTCTGTATGGCGTGAATTTCAAGGCTTCTTGAGAACAAAATCCAGAAGCCTCCCTTCTGAACGAACGGTCAAATTTGTAATCGCCAACTTATTGATCGTTGATTTATTCAGTTCCGCTCCAGGACAAGGAATTGTTTCTCAATAACGCGGCTTCATGACAAGGTGATATTAAAACTGTAGGCCATGGAAAAATGATTGCCAAGGCAAGGAAGGCACGGCAGCACCGGAACAGTGCGCCGTGCCCAAAGAAAAGAAAGTAATTAAGAAAAGATCAGGTCAACTGCCGGGCACCTAATTGGTGGTGAAGATCATTGTCCGGATTGACCTTTGGACAGGCACGTGTCAGCCAACGGGAGTGATGAGGGGTTATCAGGGCATAAGGCTTTATCCAGCTCAGGGCGATGAAAAAGAAAAAGCCATACACAAATGCCAATATTGAGGAAATCTTGCCGAATTTAAAGGCGTAAATCGTGGCGGCCAGGCTGGAGCCCAGCACAATTCCGACAATGGTCTTACTCCCGAATATGGCCGGATTCCACAAAATCAGTCCCCAGGACATCAAGAAAAAAAGCTGCGCCACGGTAAGTTTGATCACGTCGGAAACCAGGTTGATCCGCGCCCCAAGCATTGATCCCCGGCGAAACCGCGTAAATATAAAGGAGGCCATGGCAATGGTCTCACGTACATTGCTCCTGGCCCATCTCAAATACATTTTGCACAGCTGGGTATAAGCCACCGGGACCTCGGTAAAAACTCTGGCATTCTGCTGAAACACCACATCATAGCCCTGGCGAAGAATCATATTTGTCATTGCGCGGTCTTCGCCGATATTGGCGGGTCGCCCAAGAAAAGTCTGGTTCCGCCATTTATCAAGCACACCCATGACAACGGATTTACGGTATGCAGACAGTGCCCCGGGCGTGCAGGTCACTGTACGGACCATGCTCTGGCTGACACGCATGAAATCAAAGCTGAACACAAAAACAATGTCCACCATCCGGGGAATAATACCCTGGGACTGGTTGAGTACCCGAACATTGCCTGCAACAGCGCCGACATCGGGATTTAATGCAAAAGGCGTCACCAGATTCCTAAGGGTGTCGGGTTCCACCATGGAGTCACTATCCACTGTCACCAGAACCGTGCCTCTACTTTTCTTAAACCCATCATAAAGGGCCTGACGTTTGCCCTGATTCCGGGGCTGACGTATAGTCAGAACAGGTAATGAAAGGGTTCTTTTGGCCTGTTTAATCCATTTCCAGGTGTCATCCATACTGCCGTCATCCACCGCAATCAGTTGAATTTTATTCCTGGGATAGTTGCTGGCAGCAAGACTTTTAAGGGTATCAAAAACCTGACGACCCTCATTGTAAGCCGGTACTACGATTGTACAAGTGGGCAGCTGATCATCGGACACACCCGGAATTGGCCTGTATTTCAGAACCAGGATGATTCTCCATACCAGCTCTGCCAGGGCAAGACTGGAAAAAACCGAGAATACGGCAATCAACGCACGCCCCCAGACCACCCCTTTAAGAAATTGGATGGCAGATGAACCGCCTGTGCCATATAAAAAGACCGCTGCCAAAACTGCCAGGATACAAGCCAGGGCTGCAATTTTATTTTTATTTCTAATATTCTCTCTGATCATTACCATCGTTTATATCTCCTTAATTCTTTAAAATCCATCGCCGGTATAGCAATGAACGTGACATAGCATAGCAAAGGGCATGCCAAACAATAACATACTGAATTTAAACAAAATATATAAAAAAACAAGAATTCATATACAAAATGGTTACCAAAACTTCATCCATAGCAACGATATTTTCATTTTTAGCTGTTTTAGATATCCTTGTAAGCATCAGCCTGAACAAAACGCCAAAATGCCCTGTGATTTATAGTCCACAGGGCATTTTAGCTTTGAATCAGTCTGTCAAACAGGACTGAAGCCTACCTGATCACAATTCTTTTTCTTTTTTAAATCACCATTTAATTGTGAGGCCATGTGTGGAAATGCTCTTCCAACACAGGAAGGTGATGATGGTGGAGAGACAAGGACAGATAGCGTATGCACTGGTTTCAGGGGGTTATTGTGTCCTTTGTCATACATAACTGTTATATGCAAATAACATACCAATAATGCAACTGCTTATATTTAAATCTTTTTTTTCAAAAAGAGGCATTCTGCCAATAAAAAACCGAGTTACAAAATTTTCACTCCTGACCCTCAAAAGATGCAAAAAACGTAACTCATCAAACAAAAATGTAACCGCCGGAGTTAAGGATGGGAATTAAATACCGGCCAGTATAGCTGCCGGGGTCTTTAGCCACATCCTCAGGCGGACCGGCCGCCACAATCCTTCCTCCGCCGCTGCCCCCCTCGGGACCTATGTCCAGAATCCAGTCTGCCGTCTTAATCACATCCAGATTATGTTCAATGATCACAACGGTGTTGCCGGCATGGGTAAGGCGCTGG
Source organism: Desulfobacter postgatei 2ac9 (assembly GCF_000233695.2). Taxonomy (NCBI): domain Bacteria; kingdom Pseudomonadati; phylum Thermodesulfobacteriota; class Desulfobacteria; order Desulfobacterales; family Desulfobacteraceae; genus Desulfobacter; species Desulfobacter postgatei. Next base: position 686,414 of record NZ_CM001488.1, read on the forward strand.
AGCACCTGCAGCAGCATACGGATGTCGTGGAAGTGCAGCCCGGTGGTCGGCTCGTCCAGGATATAAAGGGTGTCGCCGGTGTCCTTTCTGGCAAGCTCCCGGGCCAGCTTAATCCGCTGGGCTTCGCCGCCCGACAAGGTGGTGGCTGCCTGACCCAGTTTAATATAGGAGAGCCCCACATCCACGAGCGTATCCAGAATTCTTATGATCTTGGGATAGGCGTCAAACAGATCCCTGGCCTGCACTACGGAAAGATCCAATACATCGGCAATGGAATGATCCTTGTACTTAATTTCCAGGGTGGACTTGTTGAACCGCTTGCCGTGGCATACGTCACAGGGCACAAACACATCGGCCAGAAAGTGCATCTCCACCTTGATGTATCCGTCGCCCTGACAGGCCTCGCACCGGCCACCCTTAACATTAAAAGAGTACCGTCCTTTTTTATATCCCCTGGCCTCGGATTCGGGCAGCATGGCAAAGAGGTCCCGGATAGGATCGAACAGCTTGGTATATGTGGCGGGATTGCTGCGCGGGGTCCGGCCGATGGGTTTTTGGTCAATGTTGATGATTTTATTAATGTGGGACAGCCCGGTGATCTTTTTATGTTTTCCCACACTCATCTGGGAGCCGTGCAGTTTTACCGCCAGGGCCGGGTAAAGAATCTGGTTGATCAGGGTGGATTTACCGGCTCCGGACACACCGGTGACGGCCGTTAAAAGCCCCACAGGGATTTTGGCTGTGATGTTGGCCAGGTTGTTTTCACATGCCCCGTGGATGGTGAGCCATTTATCTCCCATGGTTTTGGGGGTCCTTCGTTTTTCAGGCACGGCAATGGTCTCATGTCCGCTTAAAAATTGACCGGTGAGGGAAACCGGGTTGTTCCTGATCTGTTCAGGGGTACCCTGGGCTACGATCTCGCCACCCAGATGACCGGCACCCGGGCCGATGTCCACAATCCAGTCCGAGGCCTCCATGGTTTCCTGGTCATGCTCCACAATGAGCAGGGTGTTGCCGATATCCCGCAGATGCTTCAGCGTGGACAGCAATTTAATGTTGTCTCTCTGGTGAAGGCCGATGGAGGGTTCATCCAGAATATAAAGCACCCCGGTCAGTTCAGACCCCACCTGGGAGGCCAGGCGGATGCGCTGGGATTCCCCGCCGGAGAGGGTGGGACCGGACCGGTCCAGGGAGAGATAATCCAAACCGACGTTCACCAGAAAACCCAGACGATCCCGGATCTCCTTGAGCAGTTCGGCGGCAATGAGCTTTTTGCTGCCGGTCAACACCAGTGAAGAGATAAAATTATAGGCATCTTTCACGGTCATCTCAGTGACATCTATAATGGATTTTTCATTGATCCTGACATGCAAAATTTCATCCCGCAGCCGCCGCCCCTTACATGCCGGACAGATGGCCGAAGTCATGAAATCGATATAGTACTTTTTCTGATGTTCGGACTGGGTGTTCCTGTACCGGCGCATCAAGGTGTGGATCAGACCTTCGTGGGTGCGGGAAAATTGACCCTGGATCTTTGACGAGTTCCAGTTCACGGTCATCTGTTTATCTCCGGAGCCGTAGAGCAGCAGATCCCGGTCTTTTTGGGGCAGCTTTTTCCAGGGCATATTAAAATCAATACCCCACTGCTCCTCCATGGCCAGTAACTGGCCCTTGCCCCAGGAATTTTCATTGTTGAAGCGCGGGTTCTTGATGAAATAGTTTTTCCAGGGAACCACCGCACCCTCACGGATGGATAGATTGGGATCCGGCACCACCTTATCCGGATCAATGGCCAAAAGGGTGCCGATACCGTTACAGTCAGGACACATGCCCAAAGGAGAGTTAAAAGAAAAAATCTGGGGCGTAAGTTCCGGATAGGCAATACCGCAACAGGAACGTGCCTCGCTCATTTTCAAGTCTTCCCGGCCCAGCATGTGCACAATGAGCTGGCCTGCGCCCAGTTTCAGGGCCGCTTCCACGGAATCGGTGAGTCGTTTTTCAAACGCGGCCTGGGGCGCTACCACCAGCCGGTCTATAACCACTTCAATGTGGTGTTTTTTATTGCGGGCCAGGGCTTGGACATTTTCAAGATCCTGGACCACCCCGTCCACCCGGACCCTTGCATAACCTTCGCGTTTGAGCTCTTCAAGGCGTTCCCGATGTTCCCCCTTGCGGTTTTCCACAATGGGCGCCAGAATAAGGATCTTAGACCCGTCAGGCAGATCCATAATCTGGGAGACCATGGCCTGGGCATGGCCCCGTCCCACCTTTTTCCCGCATTTATAGCAATACTGGGTCCCCACCCGGGCAAAGAGCACCCGCAGGTAGTCGTAAATTTCAGTGATGGTACCCACGGTGGAGCGTGGATTTTTGGAAGCGGACTTCTGTTCAATGGCAATGGTGGGAGAAAGCCCCCGGATGGTATCGTAGCGGGGTTTTTCCATCTGCCCGATGAACTGCCGGGCATAGGAGGACAAGGACTCAACATACCGGCGCTGGCCTTCGGCAAAAATGGTATCAAAGGCCAGGCTGGACTTGCCCGACCCGGAAACACCCGTCACAACCACCAGCTTTTTTTTGGGGATCTCTACATCAATATTTTTAAGATTATGTTCCTTGGCACCCCGGACAATGATCCGGTCCAGTTCCTTGGACCGGGAATCTTCTTCCAGGGGGTGCAGGGGAGTCGGGCTATGAGCAGCATATTTATCAGCTGTCTGGGTTACAGCGGCAGCAATATTTTTTTTCATGGGTCACCAGGATTTGTTTTTGGTTACCCCAACAACGATAATCACCTGCAATAAAAAGTAAAGTCTGGATAACGGGATTTTAACTATAATCATTGTGAATGGGTAATTTTAGCAAACGCCTTCACTCATACCATAAAAATTAACCCTATACTCTATAGAGCGAGAAGAACAACCGCCGTCGTCGCCATAACCAAAGACAAACCAACTCCGACCTTGATGAAATCCTTTGTTTTGTATCCTCCGGGCCCCATGGTCATCAAATTACATTGATGAGCAAACGGAAGAACAAAGGCGCAACTGGCGCCATAGGCCACAGCAAGAAATGTTTTACTGACATCAATACCGCTAGCTTCTGCTGCAGGATAAGCAACCGGTGCAAGGATAACCGCGGCTGCCGCATTGTTAGATGCCGTGCTAAACAGAGAAGAAACCACAAACAGCACCCCCAAAACATAGAACGGCCCCAAACTCATCTGCGCCGGGAACAAATTGGCGGCCATTTTACCCGCCACACCGGTCTGGAATAGTGCGTCACCCAGAGGAATTGTACCTATAATCAGAAATAGGATTCGAAAATCAATTGCTTTTTGAGCGCCTCGAAGCGAGACACAGCCGGTTGCCACCATTAAAAGCGCACTGGCCAAGGCACTGACCGCAAGAGGGAACAATCCGAGAACCGGCGGTAAAAGGGCCACGGCCAGAAGCACAAGCGCGATAGGTGCGTGTCGGACATCCTCTTCAGATTGTTGCCGATCCAGAAGCACCAGATCATTATTTTCCTCAAGCTTTCGGAAATATCGGACGGGGCCGTATACGAGCAGGGCATCACCAAGTTTCAACGGGGTAGCGCCTACGTCTTTTTCGATAATTTTACCGCTTCTTAAAATGGCGAGGACTGACAGTCCAAACACGTTTCGAAAACTAATGTCGATCAGGGTTCTATCGAGGAAGGCAGAGTGAGGTGAAATTAATACCTCAGCCATATTGATCCCCCGTCCTCTCAGACTCTCCAACTCGACCTCAGTTGCAATCTCAATAGAAATTGAGTGCACTTTGGCAAGTCTTTGAGCGTCTTCATCCCGTCCATCGACAAAGAGAACATCGCCGGCATGCATCTTGAGATCCGGCCGGATGTCTATGAATTGTTTTCTAAAACCCTTTTTGCGGGCGATTTGGACAACTTCGATCTGGAATCGCTTTCCAAGGCTTGCCTTTTCAATTGTGGCATCGGCCAAATCAGACCCCGATGGAATGGTCAGTTTGAAAAGTTTTTTTTCGGGATTGTACCGTTTTTTCAACCGCTCTTGGAAACTTCCGACCCTGGGTGTGTTGTCCAACCTATTCTTACCGATTAGTCTGGTCCCGATCAGAACCATATATGCAATGCCGGCGACAGAGATGGGAACGCCTAAAACAGCGAACTCAAACATCCCGAGAGCTTTATCTCCGCCGCTAAGTCGGTCAAGTTCACTTCCAAGAATAAGGTTGGAAGTCGTCGAGATCAAGGTAAGCGTGCCGCCGAGAATCGCCGCATACCCCAGGGGCATCATTAATCGAGAAGGGGAAATGTTTGCCCTGCGGGAGAGCACCAAAACAGCTGGAAGGAAAACTGCAACAGTAGCCGCGTTTGACATGATTGCGGAGAGAACACAGGTGGTGACCATGATCAGCAAAACCAGACGCCACTCTTTTTTGCCACCGAACCGCTCAAGCATTCTCCCCATCAGCGTAGCGACACCGCTCTCCTTAAGCCCGGCTGAAAGTACGAATATGGCTCCCAGAGAAATCACCGCGCTGTTACCGAACCCGCGGAGGGCTGCCTCAGCAGGATTAACAGTCCCGGTGAGCGCAAGCACAACCGGGATCGAAAGAGCAGTGGCCTCAAGAGGGATAAGCTTGCTGATAAAAAGAACCATGGCCGCAACCAACGTAGCAACGGCGATCCAGGCGTGGATATCCATTTTTATGATCCCTCCATGTTATCGTTGGGCTGAATCCGTATGGATTGTGGAAGTCTTGGTCCTGATCCGTGGCCAAAGAGTTTTTTTTGTTTTGTATTCCTTAAAGTCAATCCATATCAGAAATGATTTGTTTAATCGTCTCTGCAAGTTGAGGAACATCTTTTGCACAAGTATCAAAAGCATAAAACAAGTCGGATAAAGAATCAAGCATTTGGGATGACATTTTTCCTCAATTTCAGAGGGCGCCGTCCCGCCCTATCAAGCATCGTCCCCGGGATTTGTACAGGCAAATTGAGGGAAACAAAATGTGATTCAAGCTTCAAGGTTCAGGCTGAATTCCGGCCTGTTCTTCAGATAGATGAAAAACATCGGAAAGCCGTATGCGGGAAAACCGCACGTACGGTTTAATGAAAGGAGGCTGGACTATACCCTGGCTCCTGCTCTACCCAAATCTGTCCCCGGATTATTCGATAATCAAGTTTTGATCTCCTCCAGGAAGAGAGCAAACATTTTGTCTGCCGTATTAAAGCAAGAAGCACCAGAACAATAGTCATCCAGAATGATATTAAACCCGACAGCCATGTATTCTATAAAGAACACTTAAAAGTATACACCTTGATTCTGACCTATGGACTGATGTTTTTTCTTGACGGCTCAATCAAGAACATCTGGGGGAATGAACCCTGTTTCATCAAGCTGCCGGAATCTGTTAACCTTTCTGTTCAAACTCAATATCCCAATAAATTTCAGATAGTGGCAATTCACAATTAACAGATTCCATTTTTAGAATTTGATCGACATTTTTTAGTGATCGATACTCCCACTTACCATCATTACTGCGCATAAATTGTTCAACATAATATCTATCCTGAGAGACAAGGATGTATTCTTGAAGTGTTGGGATTGCCTGGTAAAAGCCAAATTTTTTTCCTCTGTCAAAGGCTTCTGTCGATTCTGAAAGAATTTCTATAATAACAATCGGGTTTGTCAGTGTATCGAATTCGTTGTCTTCAAATTCAGCATCGTTGCAAGAGATTGCAATATCAGGGTAGACATAACCATTTTCAATTTTTACCCGCATATCATTGGGCCACACCTCACACGGGGTATTAGTGGCTTCGAATTTATTCCCTATTTTTCTTGTAAGATTAGCATTAATTCGAACATGGTTTTTTCTTGCTCCGACCATAGCAAATATTTCACCCTCGAAATATTCATACTTGATATCCAGGGCGCTTCGTTCCATGGCCAAATATTCTGCCTGTGTCATAGTATTTTTTTCTTTTGGTTGTGTGGTCATTTTTTCTCCTGTTCTAATATTCAATCGGCCGTGGCCGCATAATAGGTTCTTGTAAGAAACATTTTGACCCTTCACAAAGATACGACCCTTGATACACAGCCATGCAGTCACCACAGGTAATGTAAAATCGGAGCTTTACCCTTCCCGGGTGGTAGGCTTCATGGCCTGCAAACTATTGTTCCGATAGCTGGTTGGTTGTATCGTTCACATCTAGGCATAGGCTCTCCCGATTGTGGTAAATTCATGAACCTATTTTATAATATTTTGTAAATCTTCTCAATGATTTGGATTTTACATACTTGCCTTCTCATTTGTTGTAAGATAATGGATAAGTGTACATTTATGAAAAAAGGTTGAATTCAGACTCTTGAGCATCTGTTCAACTTTTGTTATACCTTGCTCAGCAAAAGGCAACTTCCTATCTGTCCGGAAAAAATTTCCACCCAGGCCTGCATGGCCCATGGACATAATCCGGATGCGGTGTTCTGTAAATTCTGTTCAGAGCGCCTGAATCCTTCAAGCGGCAAATAAGACCTGATCAACCCGGAAGGGCCGGACGAACACCGACATGAATTTAACATGAGGAAATGACGTGAACCGGAAAAAACCGAATCTGTGGGAATATGTCCCCCTGGCAGATTATGCCGCTCCCCAGGCAACCATCTCCCGCACCATAAAACGCGGGATAAAGGATATCTGGCAACGATTTCAGCGGAACGACACCCAGATCCATGACCCTGCTCAGAATTTGGAATACCTGTCGCCTTCTGCCGTTGAAAAAGTTGCGCCCCTCTCTAACTGGTCCGGGGCTGTCCGGGCGCTTGAAATCGCGGTAAAAGAGAAAACCGGATCAGCGCAGGCCCCGTCTGTTATGATGGTTGCGGGCCTGCCCGGCAGCGACAATGCCCAGATCCTGTCCCGTCTGGCCAAGGCCTTGGAATGGCGGCTGATTCCGGCGCCAGATCCAGAGCAGATTCTCAGCCAGGACCTGACATGGCTGGACTGGACAAAGTCCGCAGATACTCCCTGGGTAGTCCCCGACATAGCTAAAACCTATCTGCGCCATGTTCGTGGACTGACCCTGATCCGCCAACTCCTGGCGAACATCAATTCAAAGGCTGTGGGCACTGGTGTTATCGGATGCAACTCCTGGGCTCTGACTTATTTGCGACGGATACTCCCGGTTCCGTTTCCAAAAGCGGTGGTAGCACAGGCGTTTGACGATCTCTCCCTGGGCAGATGGCTGAGCCGGAGGGCAGATGATGGATGCGGTCGGCAGATACTCTTCCGCCAGGCAAACAACGCAGAAACAGTTCTACCTGCAGATGGCGATACCAGGGCAAGTGCCTTTATCAATCAACTGGCAGCCCGCAGTTTTGGTATACCGGGCATTGCCCTTCAGATCTGGCGGCGGGCCCTGAAACGCGAACCGGATCAGACCGCCGGTGACCAGGCGTCTGAAACAGGACCCGCCGACGAAATCACCATCTGGGTGGAGCCCTGGGAAAAAATACCATCTCTTGTTGTCCCTTCGGACCTGGGGCTGGCATCCCCGATCCTCATGCACACCCTGCTGCTTCATAACGGGTTGCCCCGGGATCTTGCCGTGGACCTGCTTCCCTTTCCCGCTACTGAGGCAGGCCGGACACTTCTTACGCTGACTGACGCAGGAATTGTGGAAACCCACCAGGGAGAGTTAAAAATATCGGCCCATTGGTATCCGTCCGTGAGAGCCCACCTCAACGGGGAAGCCTATCTGACAGACAAATTCTAAAGGAGGATTGACCCATGGAATTTTTCCAGCAGATGAACCAGGAAACCGTTATCAGGGTCGTTTTGTTGGCCGGCCTGGCCCTGGTGCTGATCGGACTCAGTCAGAAGGTGATTCCGTGGATAGCGGACCGACTCTCGGGCCGGCATCGGCTCTATGTCCTGGCCACAGTACCGCTGACCCGTCTTGTCATCATCCTGGCCTCTGTGTGGATGATCATCTCCATTGTCGTGGATCCAAAAGCGCAAAATATATTTGCCCTGCTGGGGACCCTGGGTCTGGCCCTGGGGTTTGCTTTCAAGGACTATGTCGGCAGCCTCATCGCCGGCATCGTCACTCTCTATGAACTGCCCTACCGGCTTGGGGACTGGATCTCTGTGGACGGGGTTTACGGAGAGGTCAAATCCATCGGCATGCGGTCCTATGAGATACTCACCCCTGATGATACGGTGGTGGTGATCCCTCACCTGAAGCTCTGGGGGGAAATGATCTTCAATGCCAACGACGGCAGTCGCCACCTCCAGTGTGTTGCCAGGTTTTACCTCCACCCCGAGCACGACCCCGGGCTGGTAATCCAGGCCCTGGAAGATACGGCCATGACCAGCGCCTATCTTCAGCTGTTAAAACCGGTGGTTATCCTTGCCTCGGAAGGGCCCTGGGCCACGGAATACAGGATCAAGGCCTATCCGGTGGACGCCCGGGACCAATTCCGGTTCACAACGGACCTGACCCTGAGGGGAAAACAGGCCCTGATGGGCTTGGGAGTGCGTTTTCCTGCTCCCGGGGTGCTGGACAGCAGAGAAGGGGCATGAACCGGTGCACTCCGAAAAAAAAGAGCATATCCCAGGCAGCACTATCAGAATTGATAGAGTTTAAAAAATATTTTTGGGGGACAAATTGTCCCCCAAAAATATGGCGTTATTTTATTTTTGAGCCTTTTCCATGGCCCGTTTGAATCCGGGCATGGCATTTGTAATGGACTGTTCACGAACGGCATAGGAGAGTCGGATATGGCCGGGGCCACCAAATCCTGAACCGGGTACGGCCAGGATATTCTCTTCTTTAAGCAGACCTGCAAATTCCACATCATTCTCAATGGGGGTCTTGGGAAACAGGTAGAATGCACCGTCGGGAACATTAAACTCATACCCTGCCGCAGCAAGGCCCTCACAGATCATGTCCCTGCGTTTGCGATAGATATCAATATCCACACATACGCCCTGCAGCTTTCCTACCACCTGCTGAAACAGCGCCGGGGCGTTCACAAACATCATGGTATTGGCCACGGCCGCGGCTGACGCGATCATTGCCGCATCTTCAGCCCCGGGATGGACCGCAAGATATCCCACACGTTCACCGGCCAGGGAGAGCTCCTTGGAATAGGAGGTCAGCACAATGGTATGGTCATATACGCCAAACATCCAGGGCACATTCACATCATAGGCAATTTTGCGGTAGGGTTCGTCCGAAATCAAATAAATGCGTTTACCAAACACCTGACTTTTCTTTTCCAGAAGCTGCCCCAGCTCATCCAGTTCCTGTTTGTTATATACCACGCCCGTGGGGTTGTTCGGAGAATTGATCAACATGACGCGGGTATCTTTACTAATAGCATCGTCAATGGCCCCAAGATCCAAATGAAAGTCGGGCTTGGTAGAGACGGTTTTAAGATTGGCTCCGCAAATAAACGCATACTGGTTGTACCCCACAAAATATGGGGCCGGCACCAGGATCTCTTCGCCGGGATTAACCAAGGCTTTTAAGGCATCATTCAGAGCACCGGCAGCCCCCACACTCATGACCACCAAATCCGCAGTCATCCCAACGCCGCACTGGGTGTTCAGGTAATCGGCGACGGCCTGGCGCACCCAGGGGTATCCTGCATTGGGCATATATCCGTGAGAAGTTGCGGCATCATTGATCAGACCCAGCAGCGTTTCCTTCACCACCGGCGGCGGCGGGACATCGGGATTTCCCAACGAAAAATCAAACACGTTATCAGCCCCGAACTGTTCTCTCATCCGGATGCCCTCCTCGAACATTTTTCTGATCATGGATGCGGATTTTACGATTCCGACCATCTTGTCTGCAATTGGCATGGCAGCACCTCTTTATACGTTAAGAGTAAATAAAAATTTGGAAGACACCATAGCGTAAAACGCTTTAAACCAAAACGTTTAATTTATCCACGAACAGGGCAATCTCATTTAAATATCTCATGAAAATAATAGATAAGGCCTATCTTGGATAAAATTGTTGTTCTTGCATCTTGCCTTATTCAATATATTCCAGTATAATTTAATTAAATTAATTATTTATAAACTTACAGGAGACAAAAACATTGAACGAAATTGCTGTACTTGCCGGAGATGGTATTGGTCCAGAGGTCATGGCACAGGCAATCAGAGTGCTTGATAAAACTGCTGAGCTTTTTGATTTTAAACTATCCTATGAATACGCAGATGTGGGTGGTGCAGCCATTGATAATCATGGCAAAGCACTGCCGGCCTCAACCCTGGCATTGTGCGAACAAAAAGATGCCATTTTGTTTGGTTCGGTGGGGGGACCCAAATGGGAACATCTGCCACCGGAGGAACAGCCTGAACGTGCGTCCCTTCTGACGCTGCGCAAACACTTTGGTTTATACTGCAACCTAAGACCCTCCAAAGTATTCCCTTCCCTTGCGTCCGCCTCTCCCCTGAAACCGGAAATCATAAAAAACGGATTTGACATTTTATGTGTCAGAGAACTGACCGGCGGGATCTATTTTGGTGTACCCAGGGGCAAAAGAGGCAGCGGCCAGGAGGAAACCGCATTTGATACCATGGTATATTCCAGATTCGAAATTGAGCGGATTGCCAAAATGGCGTTTGAGGCCGCCAGGAAAAGGCGCAGCATTGTAACGTCTGTGGACAAGGCCAATGTACTCACCGCCATGGTTCTGTGGCGGGAAGTGGTCACAGAAGTCTCCAAATCATATCCGGATGTCACCTTGAATCATATATACGTTGACAATGCCGCCATGCAGCTTATCCGAAACCCCCACCAGTTTGATGTGCTTTTATGCGGAAATATGTTTGGCGATATTATATCTGACGAATGTGCCATGATCACCGGATCAATGGGGCTGCTCTCTTCGGCAAGCCTGAATGAAAAAAAATTCGGCCTTTATGAGCCGGCTGGCGGCTCTGCGCCGGATATTGCGGGCAAAGGTATAGCCAATCCCATTGCCCAAATCTTGTCCGCAGCCATGATGTTGAAATACTCCTTTGAACAAACCCGGGCAGCTGATGCCATTGAGGCGGCAATTTCCGACGTTCTTAACCAAGGAATCCTCACTGCAGATCTGACCGATAAAAAAGAAAATGCTGTCAATACTGAGGAAATGGGAACTGAAATTATCAATGCTCTGACAAAGACTCACAGAGCCTGACGCATCATTATTTAACCCTGCACACCCCGGCGATCAAGAATCTTTTTCTTGATCGCCGGTTTTTTTGTCTTTACTTATTTGTGTATTCCTCAAAAAAAACACAAAGGGCTTTTGAGTTTCCTCAAAAGCCCTTTGCTTTATTGTGGCGGGAGTGACGAGACTCGAACTCGCGGCCTCTAGCGTGACAGGCTAGCGTTCTAACCAACTGAACTACACCCCCGTAACTTGCCTGATGTGGTGGGCGATGCAGGGATCGAACCTGCGACTTCAAGCTTGTAAGGCTTGCACTCTCCCAGCTGAGTTAATCGCCCGAAACGGAAGCATATATATCAAGCACCAATCTGTGTGTCAAGTAAAATTATTATTATTTTATTTTTTTTTACCGCTTCTCTTACAACGGATGAAATTGTATAGGAGGTGTCTGCTCCAGAATACAGAAAAATTTCTATAGCACAAAATGAGGTACAAACGGGGATAGCTAAATTAAGGAGAAATGACGTCTTTCAATTTCAAATTGAAGATACGGTGAACCGCGCCTTAATTATAAAGGTCACATCATAAACTACTACGGTGCAGGTGCGACACTCTGAATTGCTGCAGCGGCCTCAAGCATTTGATCTTGCTCCGGCAAGCTGTTATATTGGCAAATTCCGACAAACAGATCGTAAGGAACCCCATCATTCCCGGAACCGACACAACAGACCCGCCCTTCCGGAGTAAGGGCCAAAAGGAGGAATCAAGAGATGGCGAATCGAACCGAACATGATACCATGGGCGCAATCCAGGTGCCCGCAGACGCATTGTGGGGCGCGCAGACCGAACGCAGCCGGCAGAATTTCACCATTGGCCGGGAATTTATGCCGCAAGCCATGATCCATGCCTTTGCACGGCTGAAAAAAGCCTGTGCCGCCGTCAACAGACAGATGACACTGCTGGACGATCATCGGGCAGATCTTATTATCCGGGTCTGCGATGAAATCCTGAACGGGGATCACGACAGCCAGTTTCCCCTTCACGTCTGGCAGACGGGCAGCGGCACCCAGACCAATATGAATTTAAATGAGGTCATTGCCAACAGAGCAGCCCTTCTTGACGGCAAGAAGCTTGATGAAACCAGACCCATCCACCCCAATGACCATGTAAACAAATCCCAAAGTTCCAATGATACATTCCCGGCTGCCATGCATATTGCGGCAGTTTTTCAGATCCATGACACCCTGCTTCCCGAAGTTGACCGCATGCGTCTTACCCTTGAAAAAAAATCCCGAGAATTTTCACAGATTATTAAAATAGGACGCACCCACCTCCAGGATGCCACACCGCTAACACTTGGCCAGGAAATCAGCGGCTGGGAAGCCATGATCCAAAGCAGCCGAGAGCAGATTTTGCAATCCCTGGAAACACTTTATCCGCTGGCCATTGGCGGCACAGCGGTGGGAACAGGCTTAAATGCGCCCCAAGGGTTTGGAAAAGCCGTGGCACAGGAACTTGCCAGGTCAACCGGCCATCCCTTCACACAGATGGAAAACACCTTCCATGGCCTCACCGGACATGATCAGATCGTCTTCACCAGTGGTGCACTCAAAGGGCTGGCTGCCAATCTGATGAAAATCGCCAATGACGTCCGGTGGCTTGCCAGCGGTCCCCGATGTGGCATCGGAGAACTCAACATCCCGGCCAATGAGCCGGGCAGCTCCATCATGCCCGGAAAAATAAACCCCACCCAGACCGAAGCAGCCACCATGGTGGCCTGCCAGGTCATGGGAAATGATGCGGCCATCGGTTTTGCCGCCAGCCAGGGGAATTTTGAACTCAATGTATTTAAGCCGGTTATCATACATAACCTGCTTCAGTCAGTTACGCTTCTGGCCGACACCATCGCCTCTTTCACATCCCATTGCCTGGCCGGGATTACCCCGAACATCCCGGTGATTGAACGCCACCTGAAAAACTCCCTGATGCTGGTCACAGCGCTGGCACCGCACATCGGATATGACAATGCCGCACGGATCGCCAAAAAAGCGCTTGCGGACGGCATGACGTTAAAAGAGGCTGCCGCAAAACTGGATTTGGTTCAGCCCGGACAATTTGATGAATGGGTCAACCCCGAAACTATGATTCTGGGACGAAAGTAGGTTTTATACACTGGAGGGAGGTGGTTCCGGATCACTCGATTGTCCGGGCCCACCCTGAAACCGGTTTCATAAAACAAAAAAAATCTGTTGAAAAGACTTTGCCGCATCAGAATATCCGACAATGGCAACCATCTCTTATTTATTTGTGTTAAAGTTACTTTTGTCTGTTGCTGTAGATCCCGGGCGATCAGCCGGTCGGTTATTATTATTTTTATATTTTTTTTTGACGTTGAAAAAATCCCATACGGCCCAGGGAACCAACACAGCGCTCAATACCTGGTTGAAAAGGGCATACTCGGCCATGTCAGGATCTGTACTCAGCCATCCGTCCCAAAAGCACCACAACCCGAATCCGAGCAACAGGAGCGTAAATACGTAAGGGCTCATCTGAGGTGGAGGCGGCAGGTTTGCCTTGGATTTTTTTTCATTCATGAATAGGTTTCCCAATTAATCATAATTATTCGTTACCCTATCATCTATCATTTTAATCAGCAATTCTAAATTTGAGTTATCTGTGAATTATTGATGATATTCCGATAATATTTTGATAATACGCATTCTGCGCTCTTGAGTCATAGATTTGTGTATGGATCAGCCGGATTGATTTTATTAAATAACTATGGATTTATATACAGGGTATGCCGTTAAAAATTTTGGCCAGGGCAGATAGAGAGCCTTGCAGATCGGCAAGTTTAAAAACCTCCAGACAGACGGTTCCCGTGTAGTGTTTCAAGTGGCCGATGATTTTCCTGAACTCGCCTGGTGCCATTTTGTCAAGGCCAATGTGGTCTTGGGGCGGTTTTTCAAGGTGTGTATCCACACCGTGGAGGTGAATCAGATTGATTTTGGGGCCGAACAGTTCAAAGGTGCGCGATATGTCATACCCGTATTTGATGTGGTGCCCAAGGTCGGCACAGACGGAGAGGCCAAATTGGGTTACCACTTCTTTGAAAAGATCCGGGGGGTACCACAGGGTTTCCACGCCGATCTTTGCCGGATCTTCAAGGGCCGGCACCAGCAATTCAAGCCCCTGCTGTGCATTGTTTCGCCAGACTTCCATGCCATCCTTTGACGGCATGGGTTTATCCATCTCCAGATGAAGGGTGAAGCTTGTGACAGGCGCAAGGGAAAATAGCTCAATCACCCGTTTCAGGGTATCTGCGGCGTCCCGGCGTTGCCGATGGTCCGGTGCACATAAGTTGATATCCGTGGGCAGGTGGACATTATAAGTCAGATTCAGGTCCCGGGATAGTCCTGCCAGTTCTTTCACATCGTTCCGGGGCGGCATCACCTCTTTGGGTTTGCTTTCAAAGACCAGAAGTTCAATTTCGTCAAAAAAGGCGCCGATTTTTTTGACATTGGGGATAATATGATCCGGATAGATAAAGGAGGTTGTGCCCAGCCTGAAAGGTTTTTTCATCATTCTAAAACAGACCCCAGGCCAAAAGAGAGCCCAATACCACGGAAATAAGGGCTGACAGCATCATTAATTCACAGGCTTTTTCAATGTGGACGGGTTTGGGGTCGTTGAAGGCACCGCCGATATAGGGTTTATCCACAAGTTTTCCGTGGTAGACATTGGGACCGCCGAACCGGACGCCCAGCGCTCCTGCAAAGGCCGCCTCGGGGAAGCCGGCGTTGGGGCTTTTGTGATTGCGACCCTGGGTCAGCGCGGTGAAAAACGCGCGCCTGCCTCGGGAAAGGGAACGTATCGCTGCTGCCGGCGCAATCATCACGATGGAGAGCCGGGCCGGGATATAGTTGGCCCCATCGTCAATGCGGGCCGCAGCCCTGCCGAACAGGATATAGGTGTCGTTTTTATACCCAACCATGGAATCCAGGGTATTGATCATCTTGTACATCATGGCCCCGGGGGCACCGAGTACCAGGGCAAAACACAGGGGCGACAGAAAACCGTCTACGAAATTTTCCGCCACGGTTTCGCAGGCCGCCCGGGTGATACCCGCTTCATCCAGGTTTTTGGTTTGGCGTCCCACAATATATCCCACCTTGATTCTGGCCTGGGCCAGATCTCCTCGGGACAGCGGGGTAAATACATCCATGGCGGCCCTGTACAGGCTTCTGGTGGAAAAACTGTAAAAAATCAATATGATCTGGACAATGGCGGCCGCAACCGGATGAATCCGGCCGGCCATAAAAACAAGGGCCCATGTCAGGCCAAAGGCTGTGGATATCAGGCAAAGGGCAAAGAGAAGTCCTGCCCGGAATGGGTTTTTAATCCGTTTTCGAAATTCAGGTTCAAAAAATGAAATAGCCCGGCCCATATAGATAATGGGATGGGGCAGGGATTTGGGATCTCCGGCCAGGATATCCAGGATAAACGCGGCAGCTATAATGTGCCAGGTCACATCAAAAAGCACGGTTACGTATGTTCCCGGGCCAGGGCTGTTTTGATGCTTTGGGCCAGGGCCAGATTGATTTCATGTGTTTTCAGGGAAAACCGGACAAACCGGTCGGACAGCCCTTTAAAATTGGCGCAGTCGCGGATCAGAAATCTGTCATCTCCCACCCGGCGGCACAGTTCAGGGGCAGAGATCCGGTCCAGCCGGGCCAACACAAAATAGACCGGCGTATCAAAAAGCCGGATGCCCTCTGTTTCAGCCAGGGCATGGACAAAAGCCCGGCGTTCTTTAACGATAAATTCCCGGGTCTGCCGGTAAAAGGGCAAAATGTCGCCCGGATGATCGTAAATGTTTTTGATTACTGCCTGGGCCAAGGCATTGACGCTCCAGGGCTGGTAATGGGCCATGACTTTCCGGATCAAGGTTTTGGCCCCGCTTAAAAAACCTGTGCGAAGCCCAGGAATCCTGAAGATTTTGGACATGGAGGAGAGCACCACAAGGTTGGGCTGGTGTGTCTGCGTTACAAGGGAAAACGCTTCTGCATCCGGTACAAAGGGCAGATAGGATTCATCCACCACAAAACAGGTGTTCGTGTGGCGGCCAATTAATCTCTCCAGATCCTGTTTGTCAATCAGGGCGCCTGTGGGATTGTTCGGATTGCAGATAAACACCAGATCGGCGCCTTGCGCCTCGGCAGACAACTGATCCAGATCCGGAACAAAATTGTTTTGGGCAAGGGTTAAACAGTGACAGGTCTTTACATTGAGGGCTGCACAGGCATCTTCATAATCGGCGTAGGCAGGACCCAGGATCAGGGCCTTTTTTGCCCCAAGGGCCAGGGGCAGGGTATAGATGAAAAATGTGGTACCGTTGCCTGCCATCACACACCCGGGATCAATGCCGTGATAGTCTGCAAACCCCTTTGACATACCGGCCGCATCCGGTTCGGGAAGGGCATGAATCAGGTGAATGTTTTCCCGGATAAAGGCGTGGATACGTTTCGGCGGCCCCAGGGGATTGAGGTTGGAACTCATATCAATGATATCTTCAAGCCCGCATCCTATACGGTCTGCAAGCTGCTGTTTATTTCCGCCGTGGCCCTGAATCATTTAAATAACATTCATGCCGGCGGCCATGAACAGCCAGGCTTCCATCACTTCGGTCATGGCACCAAGCATGTCCCCTGTGATGCAGTTCATTTTTTGTTTGTAAAATTTTAAAATAGCAACACAGCCCAGGGCAAACCCTGAAATCAATATCAGACCCTTATACCCCAGAAGCAGGGAAAACCCCAGCGGGATCAGGCACAGGTAAAAATCTTTTGAATTAAGCGGGCGGTCAAACAGATCCTTGCCTGTTCCCCTGTCTTTTCTGCCGTATTTGAGATATTTTATGCCCAATATCATGGAGGCTCTGGAAAAAGAGGGCACCACGAAAAGTATGGCCATGGCCTGAACCGGAGAACAACTGATTTTCACCGACCAGATCCCGGCAAGTTTTGCCGCCAGACCTAAAACAACGGCAACCAGTCCCATCATTCCGATTCTCGAATCTTTCATGATTTCAAGGGCCCGCTCCCTGCTTTGATGGCTGAAGATTCCGTCTGCGGTATCGCCAAGTCCGTCCAGGTGAAAGGCGCCGGTTACGGCCACCAGGAAAATGAGATCAACAAGGGCTGCGGCAGGTGCCGGCCAGACCATGGATGCCAGAAAATCGGTTATCACCAGAAGGGTGCCGATGATCAATCCCACCACGGGGAAAAAGCGGATCATGCCCACAGGAGAATATACCGGATTTTTTCCCGTGGGCAGAATGGTAATAAAGGCCATGCAGGCCCGTAAGTCTGCAAAAAAACCAGGGGTATCCGTCCGGGTCATTGAAGTTCGCCGTTCCCAAAATCCTTGCCGTTGAAGAGCCCGGGCCCGACCTGTCCGGATTTGATCTGATTCGGTTTGATTTGGCCCGGTTTGATTTGGACGGGGATACCGGCCATACTCACAAAAACCTCGTCAACGGCCCGGGCCACGCGCTGGTTGACAAGCCCTGCCATGTCCCTGAACTGCCGTGCAAGGCTGTTTTCAGGAACGATTCCATATCCCACTTCATTGGAAACCAGGATAACAGGGCAGGTTGACCGGTTTAATGCGCCTAAAAGCAGGTCCACCGCCGCCATAATACCGGCCTCATCTGTTTGCTGGAGCAAAAGGTTGGAGGTCCAAAGGGTCAGGCAGTCCACCAGAATCACCTTTGCCTGGGCACAGGCCCGCTCAATGGTCTCATGGATGCGTATGGGTTCTTCAATGGTTGCCCAGTCAGGTCCGCGCTGCTCCTGGTGCTGTTTAACCCGTTTATTCATTTCCCTGTCCGTGGGCACACAGGTGGCCAGATATATTTTTTTGTCCCGGGCCATATGATCTGCGGCCTGCTTGGCAAAACCGCTTTTGCCGCTCCTGCAGCCGCCGAGCACCAGAATACGCTTTATATTCTTCATAATTGGGTCATTATTCCATCAGCATATTATAAAATCAAGATGAATACGTTTTACCGCCGGTCGTAAACGTCCCCACCTATGGTGATGAAGCAGGCCACCCCTTTAGCCGGTAACAAAGCTTCCATCCCTTTTACTTTGTATTTTCTTCACCCCCAGATTTTAAAAAATATATTTTCTTCCTTTTTTTCTTTGATTTTGGTTTTGTTTCCTGGATGGATTTGAAAAAAATAAAGGCTCGAAGTAGGCGGCTTCGAGCCTTCAAAAAGCAGACATCCATATAAAATACGGAAGCTACCCAACATCCTCATATAATCACAGCTTCCGTTTTATGGCAAGAACGGAAAATGTGGAGATCGTCTTATTAAAAGAAATTCAGTGTAAACGATGCGGCAGCATTTTTTATATCTGTCACAGTTGCTGGCGTGGACAGACTTACTGCTGTAAATCCTGTCGCGAAACTGCTCAAAGAGAAGCTCACCGTAACGCCCAGGAGAAGTATCGACAAACTGAAAAAGGTAAGATAGCCCATCGTCGACAGGAAAAAAACGGCGATTAAGAAATTCTCAAAAAACCGTGGATGATGACACTTCAACACCCTCCAAATCCAATGATAGTCTTCGGGTAACGCCTCCGTCTTCCCATCCATGCTGCTGTTTTTGCGGAAGAAGAGGTCTGATTGTAGATCAATTTCCCCGGCGGGGATATGGCAGACGCTATTCAGGCGACAATTTTCATCATTATATCTCCAAGGAGGGCAAAAATGATTACCAAAGACCCGTTGAAGGACCATCGAATTAGAAAAATTAACGGCAGTTTCGCATGGATAAGCCATCGGTTTATCCGCCAGGGGTATTGGGACAGCCTGAACTACCAGGAGCTTGTGCTGTATCTTTTTCTGGTGATGGTGGCAGATCGTCAGGGAATGTCTTATTACGGTTATGATAAAATTTGTTCATTGACGGCCATCAGCCTGGACGAATATATCCAAGCCAGGAACGGGCTCATTGATAAAGATCTCATAGCCTTTGACGGCCGACTGTTTCAAGTGCTTTCCCTTCCCCGAAAAGCCGTTGCAACACAGACGTCCAAGGCGCCTAAGCAACCTGTGGGCCACTGTGGCCTTATCCCAATCGGGGAGATTTTTCAGAAAAGCCTCAATATCACCGGAGGCCCAAATGATTAGTCTGCGTCCAGACCAATTGGATTTACGTTTAGGATTCCTGCGTCCGGTCCACGCCGATGCCCGGGAAAAGATGGCGCCTTTATTAGTCAAGCATGGTCAATTGACGGCTGTCGTTGCGGTTGAGCAAGGCGGTTGCCATCTTTTAATAGACGGTTTCAAGCGGCATCGCTGTGCAGGCCTTCTTGGCATGAAGACGCTTAAAGTGGCTGTGCTGAAAAAAAGTGTTGCAGAAGCCAAGGCATTACTCTACCTGCTGAACCGGCCGGATGGATTTTCCACGATCATGGAGGCCCTTGTGGTCTGGGAACTTGTAGAAATAGAAGGACTCAAACAGGTTGAAGATGAAACGGCTCAATGAGTTGGGAACATCTAATGGGCTTTATGTTTAAACAGCTCAAAATCCCTATAACAGGATAAGATGCCAAATTTAGAATTGCTGCTCCTTTTTGATAAGTAAGCTGAGTGTCTATTGCTGATTTCATAGAAACAAAAGCCTCTCTCAGAACAGAGCGATAGGCGACAAGAAATAGATGCTCTGGATCATTAATATCAAGTTGATTGGTGTCGATGGGTTTAAAAAGTTCAGTGTCGTGATTTTTACATAAGCCAGTAAAGCTTGTCGCTTTATTTTGGCTTAATGATTTAAATATAAACGTTGGTAGAGCAGTCGCAGTTAATTTGGGCTTCGGCATTATGATATGCCCGTTTACGCTCAGCAGATCTAACGTTCTTCGATTTTGAATTGAATGAGCGTTTATTGCTTTTTCTTCACAGGAATCCCCAGGGCACAAACATAGATCCCAACGCTTTTTCAAGCGTGTCATCATAAACCCAAACAACTCTTTTTGATTTTTCCTCATAGTACATCTCAAACAATTTGATTATGGTTTCCGTTGATCTTTCGTATTTACTTATCGAACGGGACAATATCCGAAAAGTGAGAATCACCAGACCGGCATAAATGTTTAAAAATCAATAATGAAATTATTAACATCATCTGAAATGGTTCACAAATTTTTTTCTCCAGATGGCAACATAGTTGACCAAGCACTTATGGTATCAGCACCAGTTCGCTATGGGATAATGAGGCCGGAGAGTCATATTGATAATGGGTCCGGTGGCTAATTTTATATTTCATTATTCACCATTCCTACCACAGCCCCGACCACAGGGTAACCCTTACCTGCAAACTGACCATTGAGCTGTTTTTCCGTTTCGATCCGGCTTAAATAGTGCTGGGTGATGCTGTCGGCAAGGTCCTGCAATTCCTTATTCAGTTTCTTAAGCAACGCATCGAGGTTGGGCAGCACATGCTTTTTCCCAAGTATCATCAACTCCTGAGTATCTGCCAGGCGCAACCGGGTGGTCAGATCCAGGATAATTTTCTCCTCCTTTGTCCGGAAAGGAAAAGGTTGGGGCTTAGGCAGGGTTTCCAGCTGGGAATAAAGGGCTGCCAGCTGAAATCCCACAGACCGTGGGTTTATCTCATCCAGCAGCAGCAGGTCCACCAGGGGCTCCATGTGCAGGGTAGTCCTGTAACGGGTCTGGTAGGTTATGCGGCTATCCGCCACCTCAAGTACGGCCTCAAGCTCGCTGGAATCCGGCAAGCTGCGTCCCTGAATCAGACTGGTCATAACGGTTATTATATGAAGGGCCCGCTCAATCCGTCGCCCCATATCCATAAATCGCCACCCCATTCCCCGGCTTATGCTTTCCAAAGCAAGGCCTGCAAAGGCAGACATATTCAGAATAATGTCGCTGAGCATTTCCAAAACTTCAGTGCTCTGATTTTTGGGATTAATCCGGACCAGCCCTTTTTCAATGCGCCCAAGAATATACCAGGAATCATCAAAGAGGCGGTCCCTTACCCGGTCTGCCACCTGGATGGCGTTCTTCAGACAAAAAATTCCCACTATAATTTATTCCCCTCAAAGACACAAAATCAAAAGACCGGTTTTACAGACAATCGCAGAAAACAGCACGGGCTGACCTGTTTTTCCACCGTGGCTCTATCCACAACAAAAATTGTAAGTTCTGTGCAGATTATACAACTATTTCTTATATAATGAAGAGAATCAATCAATGACGAAAAATCTTTTTAATTCGAACTTTGACAGGGTCAAATTACCTATAAAGCTTGACTTCCCATATTTTTCTCATATAATTCTAGAAAATAATCATGGGCTGAACTGACATATCAACTAGCAGGCATAGCACACAAAAAAAGCTTTAAAGATCTGAGTAACTTACCCAGACTTTTTTATAAAATCATCATAATTAAGGCCATTAATACCCTTTTGAGGAGAATGCGATGAAAGAAATTCTAATAAAAACGGTTATGATCCCCTTACCTGACTATGTGAGCATCAAGGAAACGGATACCGTTTATGATATGTTCCAGGTTCTGGAAAAAAGCAAATCAGATGGCCGCCACGCCCACAGGGATGTTATTGTCGTTGATGACAATGGCAAGTTCAAGGGAAACGTTACCATGATTGATATTTTCAAAACACTTGAGCCCAACTATAAAAAACTGTTCGAAAACTATGAAGGCAAAACACTGACCAAAGATTATGTGATTAATGCTATGCGGGATTTTAATCTCTGGGTGGAGCCCATTAAGAACATTTGCGAACGCGGTGCCGCTATCAAGGCTTCCGAAATCATGTATGTACCTAAAAAGACTGAATATCTCCAGGAGGATGATTCCCTGGAAAAAGCGCTGCATGAATATGTTATGGGCGCCCACCAGCCTTTGATCGTAAAAAACGGCGACACGGTCACCGGTGTTCTTAGATTTGGTGATTTGTTTGAGGTGATCAGAGAACATATGCTGGCCTGCCCGCTTCCCGAATAATGTGTACGCCGAACACCCATAAAAGCCGGGTGCCCGTCTGATCTCCTACCACACGATGTGTAAGGGCGATGAAAAGAAACCCTGGGGTGATCACGATCACCCCCCTAAAAGGGTTAAAAAAATACCGGCCGCAATCACGGTGCCGATAACACCTGCCACGTTCGGCCCCATGGCATACATGAGAAGATAATTTTTCTTATCCGCTTCCATACCCACCTTATGAACCACCCTGGCAGCCATGGGTACGGCAGAAACACCGGCTGCACCCAGCAGTGGATTAATTTTATTTTTGGAAAAAATGTTCATGAGCTTGACCAGGAGAACCCCTGTCATGGTGGAGATCACAAAGGCAAAAAGCCCCAGACAAAAGACAAATATCACCTGGGGCCTTAAGAAATTCTCCGCATTCATGGTTGCGCCTACTGATACCCCAAGAAAAATGGTAACAATATTCATCAGTTCGTTCTGGGCGGCATCGTGCAGACGTCCTACCACGCCGGATTCCCTGAACAGGTTCCCCAGCATGAACATGGCGATCAACGGCGCTGATGCCGGGACCAGCAGGATGATGACAAAGGTGGAGACAATGGGAAAGAGCATTTTTTCAAGCGCTCCCACCTTTCTACCCTTGGCCATGCGGATTCGTCTTTCCTCTGCAGTGGTTAAAAGCTTCATCACCGGGGGCTGGATAATAGGCACAAGGGCCATGTAGGAATAGGCTGCCACAGCACAGACCCCCAAAAGGGAGGGGGCCAGTTTGGATGCCAGAAATATGGTGGTGGGCCCGTCTGCACCACCGATAATACCGATGGTTGCCGCCTCTTTCAGGTCAAATCCAAAGGCCTGGGCCGCAAAAAAAGTGATGTACACACCTGCCTGGGCCCCGGCACCAAGAAAAATCAGCCTGGGGTTGGCAATGAGCGGCCCAAAATCGGTGAGTGCCCCAAGGCCCAGGAAAATCACCGGGGGAATAACCTCCCAGTGAATACCGTATTCATAAAATTTCCAAATCAGCCCTTCATGGGGGGTCATCAGTCCTGCCAGGGGCAGGTTCACAAGGATGATTCCAAATCCGATGGGCAACAGCAAAAGGGGCTCATAGGATTTTGCAATGGCAAGGTAGATCAGGATTAGTCCGATGACCCACATAACCACAATGCCCGGAGTGACATAAAACAGACCCGTGGTCTGAAACAGGGTGTACAAAGCACTCATTTATCTTCTCCCTGCCCGGTATCTTCCCCGGTTCTCCTTTTTGATTCCAGCGCGGTGACAGCCATTTCAGTAATCTTCATAGAAAGGTAGAGAAAAGTCATGCCTGCGAATACACCAAAAAGTCCGATGAGAAAGACCCTGACCGCATCCCCCATGATTTATTCCTTTTCCTTTTCGACAGCGTGATCCCGTATAATTCTGGGCAGGATCATCTGATGCTGGGGGCAGATGGATCTGGGGTTCTGGTAAACCGCGCCCGCAAAGGACTGCATATAGTGCCGCAGATCAGCAAGCCTTACCACTTCATCCACCATGCCATGTTTTGCACAGTAAAGCGGGGTTGATGTCTCCTTGTATTTCCGGGCAAGGGCGTTCATCTTCTCCACCACAGGCTCAAGATCCCGGCCTGCCTCCTTTTCCTTTACAAGCCGCCTTGCATAAGTGGCCACCGCTGCTGTTTCACCATGCATAACGCAGATTTCCGTGGCACAGGTGCCCAGGGTAAAGGCATTGTTCCGGTTGGCCTGGGGGCCGCCCATGACATAGTGGGCTGCTGCGGTTCCCTTGCGCAGGATGGCAAGCATCATGGGAAGACCTGACTGCTGGATGGAATAGACCAGGGACTGGCCCAGGCCTAAAAGTTCGGCTTTTTCGGCAATGTCGCCCACATCAATGCCGGAGGTGTCCTGGAACCAGATCACAGGAATTCTGTCTCTCCCGCAAAGAGTTACAAACTCGTTCATCTTGAGAAGCCCCTGGCGATAGAGCTTGGCCCCCATGCCGGGATAATCGGCATATTCAGGGTAGCCCTTACCAAGATACCCCTGGCGGTTCCCGATACAGGCCACAAGGAATCCGTCCACCTTGCAAAGCCCTGTATATACTTCAGGGCCGTAGTCGGGGCGGTATTCCATATGTTCGGAGCCATCCACGAGCCTTGCCAGAATGTCGTCAAAATCATATACGGTCTTGGAGGCGATGGGCAGAAGGCGCATGACTTCTTCAGCTTCGAACGCCGGGGACCTGGGGTCGGTGACCCTGAAAAATTCAGGATCATAAGCCGGCAGCTTTTTCATATATTCTCTAACGCCGTCCAGTACCTCTTTTTCTTCCTTGTACACAAAGCGGAAAAAACCGGTGTGGTCATAATGGGTGGCCACGGATCCGGGTGGCTTTTCCCGGTGTTCTTTGGCTTTCTGGACCAGGGCTTCAGCCATATCCGCAGTAAACCCTCCCTGGGGGGACATCCCGCTGACAATGCCGGCACCGCCCACGGCCATATTGCACTTTTCATGGGCAAAAAGAACCGTGGGGCTGATCGACTGGTAGCCGCCGCCGGCAGGGTTGGTGCCGTAAATGGCCGCCAGGACGGGGATGCCCTCCTGCTCAAGTTCCGCATGCCTGAAAAACGGGGTACCGGAACCCCTTCGGTTGGCATAAAATTTTTCCTGCTCCGTGAGCTTGGCCCCGCTGCAGTTCACCAGCCAGACCAGCGGGATATTCAGTATTTTTGCAAGGTCTGTGACCCTCAAAATATTCTCGGATTGGCCGGCCAGCCAGGCTCCGGCCATGACCTTGTTGTCAAAACCGATCACGACCGCCCATTTGCCCGCAATTTTCCCAAGACCGTCAATGACATTGGTGGTGCCCTCAACGTTATCCGCAGGGTTGAAAAGCGTATGAAGCGGGGTCCAGGTGCCGGAGTCCACGATATATTCCAGGCGCTGCCATACGGTCATCTGGCCCCGCTGGTTAATCTTTTCTTCGGAAATACCTGCGTTTTTAACATCGTCCACTGCGGCTAAGATCTGTTTTTCCAACCCAAGGACCTGCTCATAATTATTCTGGGTGCGTTTTATGGTCCCTTTTTTGAGCGCTTTACCAAAAGGCGTCATGTTTTCAAAATAGGATTTCATTTGTTTTTCCTTTGACGCCTAATCAATGACGGCTAACAGATCATCTTCCTCCACAACATCCCCCGCCTTGACGACAATCTTTGACACAGTGCCGGAACAGGGGGCAAATATGGGGGTTTCCATTTTCATGGCTTCGATAACCAGAATTTCGTCGTCCTCTTCTATGGCTGCGCCCGGTTCAACGCTTAAGCTGACAATTTCCCCTGACAGGGGTGCGAGTACCTCTTCAGACATGTGGATCTCCTTTCTTAAAAAGTTACCTGTTCGCTTTTCTGATACCCAACTGATCCAGAGCAATAATCCACTTGCAGATATTGGCGGAACCTTCCACCATGGCATAAGTGGGAGCATCCCGGTAGTAGCGGGCCACGGGATATTCTGTGGAGTAGCCGTAGGCTCCCAGAATCCGCATGGCATAGTTGGCACATTTGTAAGCCACTTCGCCGGCCATGTATTTGGCCATGGCCACATCCATGCCGTTGTTCAGTCGGCCCTGGTCCTTGGCCCAGGCCGCTTTGTAGACCAGAAGACGGGTTGCTTCGATTTCCGTGGCCATCTGGGCGATCATGTCCTGGTTCATCTGGAACTCGCCGATCTTTTTGCCAAACTGTTTTCTCTGATTACAGTATTTGACCGCTTCGTCCAGACAGGCCTGGGCCAATCCCACGCCGCCGGCAGCTGCAGACAGACGGGTCTGATTCAAAGATGAAAATACAATTTTAGCACCGTCACCGGGTTTGCCAAGGATATTTTCCTTGGGCACCTTAACATTGTCCAAAAACAGTTCGCCTGTGGGGGAAGAGTGGGAACCCAGCTTGTCCAGGGAAGAGGTTTTTATACCGTCATAGTTTTTGGGTTCAATCACAAAGGCGGACAGCCCCTTGGAGCCGGCAGATTTATCCGTATAAGCGTAGTAGATCAAACAGTCTGCCACATCGGCATTGGAAATCCAGGTTTTATTGCCGTTGAGCAGCCAATGATCGCCCTTATCTTCGGCCGTGGAGGCGATGTTCATGACATCAGAACCTGCATCCGGTTCGGTGATGCCGAACCCGCCGATGTATTCGGCTGTGCACAATTTTTTCACATATTTTTTACGAATTGCTTCATTACCGTATGTATAAATGGTGTAAGCACAGCCCAGCACCTGCATATTCACCTGAACCCGCAGGGAGGAAGAGGCCCTGGCCAGTTCCTCGGTCACGATCATGGCTGCCAGAAAGCCCAAGTCTTCTCCACCGTATTCTTCAGGAATCACGGTGCCGAAATACCCCATTTCACCCAGGGGACGCATCACCTCTTTAATGGGCAGGTAATGTTCCTCATCCCACTGGTCTGCAAAGGGAACGATCTCTTTTTTTGCAAATTTATGAATCTCTTTCTGGAGCATTTGCAATTCTTTGCTTAATTCAAAATCCATTTTATCCTCCCTGACCTGGGGTATCTAAATTTCCGAGTTCAGTTTAATCATGATTTGTACCCAATTTTAACAGCTTTAAGTTCTATTTCAAACCATGAATAAATTCATCATCAGGCCGCCTTGGAGGCGTCTTCAAGCGGCACCACGAGAGGGTAGCCCTTATGCCGGATAATTTCAACCGGTAGGCCGTACACCTTTGTAAGCAACTCTGACCGGATTTCTTCAATTTTTCCCGCCCCGAACACTGTGTGGTTTTTTAAGCAGATATACTGGTCCGCATACCGCAGCGCCGAGTTCAGGTCATGCATTGTCATAATCACTGCAAGGTTGTGGTCCTGTGCAATATGCCGGACAAGACTTAGAAGCCGGGTCTGATTTTTTAAGTCCAGGCTGGAGGTGGGTTCGTCCAGCAGCAGGATATCGGTTTCCTGGACCAGGGCCCTGGCAATGGCCACCTGCTGAAGCTCCCCGCCGGAAAGTTCGTACAAATTTTTAAGGGCCATGTGTGACAGGTTCAAATGCGTTAACACCGACCCGACTTTTTTTAAATCTTCCTTGCCGGCTGTAAACCTGATATGGGGGTATCTCCCCATGAGGACGGCGTCAAACACCGTGATTTTGCCTGCTTCGTTATACTGAGCCACATAGCTGATTTCTTTGGCAATCTGACGGATATCCATGGCTTTCAACGGCTTGTCTTTTACATAAATCCGGCCCGCTGACGGGGTTAAAATTTTATTAAGGCATTTGAGTAATGTGGTTTTTCCCACGCCATTGGGTCCTAATATTACGGTGATTGCACCCCGGGGAATGGAAAAATTGATATCCTCAAGAATTTTAACGGATTTATACTTAAAATCAATTTGGTTTACTGTCAGAATCATCTGGGATTGCCTTTAATAATGAGGTAAATGAAAATCGGTGCCCCTAAAAATGCCGTAAAAATAGAGACCGGCAGCACATGAGGGAGCATGACCAGCCGCGCGACCATATCTGCTGCCAGAAGAATCAAGGCCCCGGCGAGAATGGATGCCGGCAAAAGGAACCGGTGGTCGTCGCCGATGATGCGCCGCACAATATGGGGGGCGGCCAGGCCCACAAAACTGATTATACCCACAAAGCTGATGATCAAAGCCGTCATCAAAGAAGCGGCCAACATGCCGGAAAGCCTGATCCATTCGACCCGTATGCCAATGCCTTTGGCACTCTCATCCCCCATTGCCATGCCGTTGTAGTCCAGGGAGTTTACCAGAAAAAAACCAAGCAGCACCAGCACAACCGGGGCAATCAGTGCGATGTCGTTCCAGTCTGCTCTGGACAGGTCCCCAAAGGTCCAGAAGACCATGGCAGCCAGCTGCACATCATCGGCAAAAAACTGCAGCAGCATGGTTCCGGCAGTAAAAAGAGAGCCTAATGCCACGCCGGTGAGCACCATGACCTAGGGCGAGGCCCCTTTTTTGCCGGAAATAAAAATAATGATTAACGCGGTTATAATTGAAAATGAAAAAGCCGTTACCACGGTGATCACCGGATTTGAAATGGCCACGGCATCACCGGAAGACGAGGCCATCACCCCGCTCCCCATGATAATCACGGACAGTGCGGCCCCAAATGCGGCCGCATGGGAAATGCCAAGAGTAAAGGGTGAGGCCAAAGGGTTTTTCAATACCGACTGCATTACGGCACCGGAGACCGCCAGGCCTGCCCCGCCTAAAATCGCGATGACAGTTTGCGACAGCCGGATATTCCATACGATAAGATCTGCCTTTCGGGACGGCGGATCCAACATTAATGTCTGCACTACATCCAGCAAAGGAAGTTTTACGGCCCCTTTGCACAAAGAGATGAGAAACAGGACTGCCATAAGACTGAACAGGGCGAAAAGCAACCAGGATTTTTTGCGAATATACCCGATATAGGCATCAGGCACAGCACCATGATCAAAGTGCATCTCCTTTATTTCGCCCCTAAATCAACCGGTTTGAATGCTTTGTTCCCGAACAGGGCATCCATGGCGGCATATACTTTGGCAGATAGTAAAAAATCATAAATTTCATCTGCTTTTTTAACCGGGTCAACATCCTCAAACTGTTCCGGATAAAGCACTTTTCCCACATACCAGGCATCGGCCAGGATAGAACCGAAATTCTGGGTGTACCAGTTATAGGGCAGCACCCCGTAAACCCGGCCATCTGCCAAGGCATCCAGAGCCTGGAATACGGGATCTGTTTTCAGTTCATCAAGCCCGCTATGACCGTCCCCCATTTGCAGGGTGGATAGGTCCAGAAACAAAACTTCAGGATTTTCTTCCAGCAGTTTTTCTTTGGAAAAGCTTGAGTGGGACAAATTTTTCACCTTGACGTCAGTGGCGTTTGCGATATTGGCGGCATTCACAAACTCAAAGGGTGGATAATTGGGCTCTGTGGACTGGAATCCATGGGGGCCTTTATGTGCTATACCGCCAATAAAACACGTTTTTTTATTTTCAACGGATGCGGT
The DNA here is from genome assembly GCF_000233695.2 of Desulfobacter postgatei 2ac9. Classification (NCBI taxonomy): domain Bacteria; kingdom Pseudomonadati; phylum Thermodesulfobacteriota; class Desulfobacteria; order Desulfobacterales; family Desulfobacteraceae; genus Desulfobacter; species Desulfobacter postgatei. Next base: position 715,708 of record NZ_CM001488.1, read on the forward strand.
GCGCCGGTTGAGTTCAGCGATCTGCTCGTCAAAAAAACCGATCAAGGCCTCGGCCCGGTTTTCCAGGTTCAGCACCTGACCGATGATCCGCAGACTGTTGTAAATAACCTGCCTTTGAACGGTAAGATTGCCATATTCCAGCACCACCACCGGGATACCTGTTTTCTGAGATAATTCAACCGGGTCATAGCCCATGCCGACATATGTCTTAAAAATAACCTGGGGCTGTGCGGCAAGGCCCAAAATTTTTTCAGGGTCGTCGTTTCCCCTGAATTCCCCGAACACCGGTAGATTTTTGTATTGGGGATTGGCAATGGCATAGGGTCTTGCATCAAACTTTTTTCTAGCCGTCTCCATATCATCCACAGCCACCACGAAATCCTGGGCATTGAAATAGGTGATCAAACGCAAGGCCCCCGGACCCGAGCAGATAATGCGGCTGATTTTCTCCGGTACCACCACGACTTTACCTGTGCTGTCCAAAATAGTTTTTGCATTTGCCGGAAAAACAACCGGGATCAGAAACAGAGCGACACATAACAATGCAAGTTTTGTCTTCATTCTAACTCCTTGAACCAAAAAAAAGCCGCAAAGGGCCGACGCTTTTACTCGATCATCGATTTTTCAAAAAGGATATCTGTATGCCTTCGTGGCTTAGGGTGTATATGTCTAACAAAGCTTACTTGCCGGCTGCATTCAAACAGCGTTTGAGGTATCCTAATTGAACAGGTAATTAAGTGTCAAGATATTCATGCGTCTAAAAATATCTTAGAAAGCTATACAATGCATAAGACTGTGCGCCTGAACCCTGCGTCATGGATGCCTGAACCTAACTGAAAACGGCCACCATTGACGGGGTAAATGGCTTTGGGAATGGATGATATCATGGGGCTCTATACGCCCGGGTAAGACTGCTGATATCATTGTGGTGGAGACAATTAAAAAAAGTCCGCCTGTCCATCCCTTGGGGACAGACAGGCAGGCCGGATAATGGGTTCAAAAAAATAAGAGAACTATATCATGGAAAATGACATTCTTATACATAACGGCATCCTTTTAACCATGGAGGATGGACTGCCCGTGATTGAAAACGGGTTCGTCCATATTAAACAGGGCAAAATTGCGGATTGCGGACCCGCACTCCCGGAACAGATAAGGACTCTGGCCCAAAACCCTGCACGACAGATCGACGCCTGCGGTGGAATTATTATGCCCGGACTTGTGAACGGGCACACCCACACACCCATGTCCATGTTCCGGGGACTGGCCGATGACCTGCCCCTGGATCTCTGGCTCAATGGGCATATTTTTCCTGCCGAAGCAAGGGATGTAAACCCAGAATCCGTGGCGCAATGGACAGCCCACTCCTGCAGGGAGATGCTGGCCGGCGGCATCACCACCTGTTGCGACGGCTATTTTCTGGAAAGCCATGCGGCAAAGGCCATGGCAGATAGTGGCATCCGGGCTGTAGCCGGCCAGGGGGTGATTGATTTTCCTGCGCCGGGCGTTCCTGATCCTGTCAAAAACATTGATCATGCCAAAGACTTTATTGAGAAAACCAGCACCCTGTCTCCGAGAATTACCCCGTCTCTTTTCTGTCATTCTCCCTACACCTGTTCAAAACAGACGCTTGTGGCGGGAAAGAACCTTGCCCGGGAAAAGGGGGTTCTGTTCCAGATCCATGCCGCAGAAACCCGGGCCGAGCCGGGTATGATCAAAGAAAATAGAGGCCTGTCCGTAATCGCCTACCTGGACAGCCTGGCCATCCTTGATCCGGACACCCTTTTAATCCACTGCGTGTGGCTGGATGAAAACGACATTGGCATTATTGCCAAGCGCGGGTGCGGGGTCATCCACTGTCCTGAATCCAATATGAAACTGGCATCCGGGGTGGCGCCGGTACCGGACATGGTAGCTGCCGGTCTGACCGTGGGCCTTGGCACGGACGGGTGTGCATCCAACAACGACCAGGATATGTTTTCTGAAATGGACACAGCCGCCAAACTGCATAAGGTTGTGCGCCTGGATCCCTGCGTCATGGATGCCCGCACCTGCCTGAAAATGGCCACCATTGACGGTGCAAAGGCCCTGGGACTGGGTGATATCACGGGCTCCATACACCCGGGCAAGGCTGCGGACATCATTGTGGTGGACACTACCGGCCTTCACATGACCCCCATGCATGACCCATACTCAGGTCTGGTCTATGCGGCAAGGGCTTCGGATGTCTCCTGGGTGATGGTAGAGGGCAAAATACGCCTTAAAAAAAATCCGCCTCTCCATCCTTTGGGGACAGACAGACCGGCCGGATCATACAGGCCGAGTACCCGTTGACTCCCTGTTTTGGATGTGCAGTGTCCGGCTTTCAATACTGTTGTCGAGTTCCTTTACAACTTCGCTAACCGTTGTAAATGCAGTCTCAGCATGTTAGAATTCTTTATTGTCAATTGGAGGGAATCGTGGAAAAACTAGTTTTTGGGCTTCATGTCAATAGCAATATCAATATTGAAATTATAAAAAAATCTCTGCTTTTTGAACTGATTAGAGAAGAGCCCACCGAACTCTTTTATATGACGGAGGCAGGCGGTTATATCTTTATTGCCAACTACGGCAGTGTGGTGTTTGTGGATGTTGACCAGAACAAACAAACCCTTATCCTGCGCTCAATCCATAATCTTTTGGAGATTAAATCCACATCGGACTTTGAAAGTGAAAAATACACCATTGAAATCGACAGCAAAAAACAACGCAGGGTTCTTTTCAATAAAATCATTCTGACTTCATACGAGGTAGATAAGATCTACACGATTATGTTCTCCATCGCCCAGTCCATTGCCTTAGGCTATTACAGTTCACAGTCTGAACATCTTCTGGAAGAGACAAGGGTTTACACCACCCAGCTGGAGACAAAAGGGAAAGTCGATCTAAAAGGCAGACAACTGATCCAGTATATCGGAAAAGCCCTGAACTTAAAAAATCAAATTGCCCGCAACCTCTATATCTTTGACACCCCGCAGCTCATGTGGGAGGAACAAAGCCTTGACCAGCTGCATACCGCCCTGACCCGTGAACTTGATATAACGCTGCGCTACCGCTATATTCAGGAGAATCTTGGCATTGTCCAGGAAAATTTGGAGCTGTTTAAAGACCTTTCGCAGCACAGCCACAGTGCCCAGCTGGAGTGGATTATTATCATCCTGATCCTCATTGAGGTGGTCGATCTGTTTGTAACAAAACTGATCCACTGATCCCTGCCGCCTGGATATCAAATGATACCGGCTGACTTGATCAATTGATGTTTCAAAGGTCAAAAACCGAATCTTTCCTGGATCTTTTTTATAACAGCCAATGACTTGTCCGTTGCCAATCGCTGCGGGTACCGTCACAACAGAGAACAACTCGTTTGGCTGCGGTGACATCCAATTTTTTGTCTTTGGACGCTGCCAATTGACCTTTCAAAAATCCGTGCTATTTTTAAAGTATGAATGGAACGTTTAAGTTGTGAAGGAGGAATGCATTATGGGAAAAAAGCTTAGGGCCTGTAAGGCGTGTAAAAAGAAAAAAGACATTTTGCGAAAATCATCGGATACGTCAAAAGCATTTGTCTGCAAAAACTGTGGGGCCTCGTCAACTGAAGCTAAGATGCTTTGCAAACCAGTCATGAAGAAATTGACCTATTCATGCCAAAAATGCCAACGGTTATCAAATAAGGCCAAACGGTTGTGCAAGCCTGAAGAAATCATTTAGTGCTTATTGTGACGGTGCAATTTTCCAAAATATTAACAGAATGCTGTTTTTATGAACAATGAAAAAGACAAATTATCCCAGGAAAATTATGAGCTGTTCAGGGAGCTGGACCCGGACCTTCTCCAAAAAAAATTTCTCAATGCCCTGCTGAAAATCCAGAATGTCAGGCGTGGATCAATCTGGATCAAACGGGGCCGGACCTATGTTTGTGTTGAGGCCGCCGGCATTGACAGCGAAAATATTGTGGGGGTTACCCTGGATGCAGGCTCACCCTCCATTGTGGGGTGGGTAATTGAAAACGGCAAGATGACCATTGCCCAAGCGGGCTCTGATCGCCGTCACAACCGGGAGGTGGAAGCACATTTCGCCATCAAAAGCAGCCAGATCCTCTGTTTTCCTTTATTCATAGACGGACAGGTCTTTGGGGCGGTACAGATTATTGACACCAACCCTGACAGTATTCACCTCAATCTGGATTCTTCCTACCTTTCCCATTTCCAAAACCTGCTTGAAATCTGTTCCATCGCCCTGGGCAACGCCCTATGTTATGCCAGGGAGCAGAAAAAGAATCGCAGACTCTCATCGGTCCTGTCCAGGGTTGAAAAAGAAAATACCATTATCGGCCAGAGCAAGGCCTTTCACAAAAGCATGGATCTTGTCAAAAGCTATGCAGATACCGACTTCAATGTGCTGATAACGGGCGAAAGCGGCACAGGCAAGGAGCTTGTGGCAGAACGCCTTCACACGGGCAGTGCCAGAGCGGATTATCCTTTCCTGGTCCAGAACTGTTCGGCCATCCCCGAAACCCTTTTGGAAAGCGAATTGTTCGGGTATAAAAAAGGCGCCTTTACCGGTGCAACCCGGGACCGGGCAGGATTGTTTGAGGCCGCTGACGGCGGCACGGTGTTTCTGGACGAAATCGGAGACATGCCCATGGGCACTCAGGCCGGGCTTCTTCGGGTATTGCAGAAAAATGAGATCAAACCATTAGGCGCCACCCAGGTCCGGTACATCAATATCAGAATCATTGCAGCCACCAATAAGGACCTTGCCGGGATGATCCAAGAAAACCGGTTCAGACAGGATCTGTATTACCGCCTTTCCGTACTGCCGATTCACCTGCCGCCATTGCGGGAACGAAGGGAAGATATTCCGTTGCTGGTCCGGCATTTTTTAAACGTGGAAGGTCGGAAAACAAACATTTCCGAAAAAAAAATCTCCCCTGAAGCCATACACCATCTGGTGGCTTATACATGGCCGGGCAATATCCGGGAACTGGAAAACCTTATCCGGTATTTGATGGTTACAACCCAAAACGAAATTATAAAACCGGATGATCTTCCCGAACGTATTCTTAAAATCAACCCGGATGGGGTCAAAGAAAGCACAGCGCCAAGAAACACAGATCCCCAAACAAATGAGACACAATACCTGCGCGATATTTCCATCATGACCTGGCCGGATCTTGAAAAGGCCTATGTCATGGCGCTCATGGAAAAATTTAACTGGAATATCACCTGGGCGGCAAAGGCGTCAGGTATCAACCGCTCAACCTTTGCCTCGCGCATGCGCAAACTCGACATTCACCGGGGCACAGGAGAATCACCGGATTCAACCACCATGGGCTGAAAGTCTTGATGTTGACATATCATTCAATAAGACATACAGCAGCAGTGCGATAGAGACTTTGGCCTGTAACCTCGAATCCCTGGTGGATAAATATGCCGATCCTGCAGATCCTCTGGTTGAGGCCACTTACCGATATGCCATGGAATGTGAAAGGGATTTTTTCAGGCAGCCTTTGAATTCGCTTTGTAAGCGATAAACACCTCAACAAATAACGTTTTTGCCTCTACGTTCTTATAATAAATTCAATTTTTTTTTTAATGAAGTGCTGGATCACCGGAGAATCATGTGATAATCAGGATCACCGAGTTGCTGATCAAGGCGTAACATGAAAGAAACAAAAAGGCTGATGCAATGAAACCCGGGGAGAGTTTAAACGGATCTTCAGAGCGCATACTGAAAATCCAGTATTTTATCTATTTCGGGGTAATGGGGATTTTTCTGCCTTATTTTAACCTCTATTGCCATCATCTGGGTTTCACCAGTTTTGAAATCGGTTCCCTGTCTGCCCTGAGGACCGCCATTACCATTGTCTTTTCAATAGTGTGGAGTATTGTTGCCGACCGGTATGCCTGGCGAAAACCGATTTATGTTCTATTCAATTTCCTCAGTGCCGCAATCTGGGTCTTCTTTCTCTATATCAATAATTTTTCGGGCATGCTCATTGTGACCATTTTTCATACTATTTTCTTTGCCCCGCTCATTGCATTTATAGAAGCCTTTGCAATGGATGAACTGGGTAGTGGGAGTGGTGACAAGAACAGATATGGCCGGATTCGCGCCTGGGGATCGGTGAGTTTTATCCTTGTTGTGTTCAGTCTGGGCAAGGTTTCCGATCTTTTCAGCATCAATACTATTGTTCCTCTCATTCTGGCCGGTTACACGCTTCAGGCGATCTTCTCGATTCCCATGCCCAAGGCGAAAGCAAGGGAGGAACAATTTCACGCCGGAGTCAGAGAACTCCTCAATGCCCGGACCCTGACTTTTCTCACCTGCTCGTTTCTGATGATTTTCAGCCATGGGACCTATTATGGATTTTATTCCATCTATCTGGAGGAGTTGGGTTATGGCCCTTTTTTTATAGGGTCGACCTGGGCTGTGGCCTCCATCGCCGAGATCGTTATTATGATCAACTCCGGCAGGATTTTAAAATATATCACCCTTGAAAATGTGATCTTCTTTTCTTGTTTGGCTGCTTCAGCCAGGTGGTGCCTTTTATGGCGTGCGGTCACAGTGACTGAAATCATGATCGCTCAGGTGCTGCATGCATTTACCTACGGGACATTTCATGTGGCCTCCATCCTGTATATGGATCGGCTTTCAACCGGACAGACGCGTACCCTGGGGCAGGCTGCCAACAATGCCGTCTCGTACGGCCTCGGCATGATGGCCGGTTTTCTGCTGAACGGCTATTTGTACGAGGCATATGGCGCCCGTCTCTTTTTAATGAGCGCATCTGTGTCGCTTGCCGGTGCGGTTGTATTTAGATTCTTGAGCCGTTGATTTGAACCGTATCGTGCTAGGTGGAGTGAACAGCAGCCCAATAAAACCCAAATTCAGAATTGCCGATTACCAAGGATACATGCTTGATAGGGATACGATATCATGATATATTCACCCGATTTTCAATCAGTTGGACAAAATTAGGACGTGACAAAAAAGAAAGATAAAACCATATTCCGCTGTAAAACCTGCGGTACACAGACACCTAAATGGATGGGCCAGTGCCCGGACTGTGGCGATTGGGACAGCCTTGTTGAAGAGACCCTGGTGGTCCGGATCCCAGGTGTGGCAGGTGCTGGCCGGCCGGCCATTGCAGCCAGACCCGTACCTATTGAATCCGTGGAACCCTCCATGTCCCTGCGTATGTGTACCGGCATCAATGAATTTGACCGGGTCCTGGGCGGCGGTATTGTAAGCGGCTCCCTGGTACTTATCGGCGGAGACCCCGGGATCGGTAAATCCACGCTCATGCTCCAGGTGTTGTCCACCCTGGCAAAGGCCGGGAAAAAATGCCTGTATGTATCCGGCGAAGAATCCATAGGCCAACTTTCCATGCGGGGAAAACGTCTGGGATCTTTGGGCCGTTCTTTGTTTGTGGTATCTGAAACCGATCTTGAGGCGATTCTTGCCATGGCGGAAAAAGATGACTATGACGCCATGGTTGTGGATTCGATTCAAACCGTATTCCACCCCCAGGTGACATCCACACCGGGCAGCATAACCCAGATCAGGGAAGCATCCATGCAGTTCATGCGCCTGTCCAAAACAGTGGGCCTTCCCATTTTTCTTGTGGGACACGTCACCAAGGGCGGCGCCATTGCAGGCCCAAGAATCATGGAGCACATGGTGGACACAGTGCTCTATTTTGAAGGGGATAAAAACCATATTTTTCGAATTCTCCGGGCCGTAAAAAACCGTTTTGGGTCCACCAATGAGATCGGGGTGTTTGAAATGCGGGATCAGGGACTGACCCAGGTGCCTAATCCATCGGCCGTGTTTTTGTCTGAACGGGCTTTGGTGGCCCCGGGATCGGTGGTTACGGCCAGTATGGAAGGGTCCCGCCCGATTCTGGTGGAAATTCAGGGCCTGGTCTCTACGTCCGGGCTGGGTACACCCCGGCGTACGGTTCTAGGGCTGGACAGCAACCGTGTAGCCCTGATTGTGGCGGTGATGGAAAAACGCCTGGGAATGAATCTGGCCGGCCTGGATATTTTCATGAATGTTACGGGGGGGGTCCGCATCACCGAGCCCTCGGCTGATCTTGCCATTGCGGCCGCGCTTGCCTCAAGCTTTCTGGATCGTCCCGTGCACAAGGAGACAACCCTGATCGGTGAGATCGGCCTTACCGGCGAGATACGGGCGGTCAGTCATGCCCAGGCCAGGATCAAAGAAGCCGCCAAAATGGGATTTACAAGATGCCTTGTGCCCACGGCCACCATGAAACAATTATCAAAAATCAAAGGCATGGCCATTGAAAGTGTCAGTTTTTTAAGGGATGCCGTGGAGGTTTTGTTTGAAGGGTAAAAAAAAGCCGGCAGGAAAAGGCGGCACGAGCGGCCAGTGGGCGGATCATCTCACACAAAAGGCCAAATCCATGGGATATCCTGCCCGATCCGTGTTTAAGCTTGAAGATATTCAGAACAAATTTCAGATTATCAAAAAAGGGGACATTGTTCTTGATCTTGGCTGCTCACCAGGGTCCTGGACACTTTATGCGGCAAAACTTGTGGGGGATCAGGGCCGTGTGTTCGGAATTGATTTAAAAGCGGTTGAAACAAATCTGCCGGCCAATGCGTTAACCATCCAGGATGACATCCTTAGCCCTGAGCACCCGGCCTTTATTGAGCCCCATACAGGTAAATTTAACGCCGTAATCAGCGACATGGCCCCGGCCACCACAGGCAGAAAAGATGTGGATGCCATCCGGTCTCTTGAACTGTGCCGCATGGCCCTTGACACGGCCTTGAAAAATTTGGCTTTTCAGGGTAATTTTGTGTGCAAAATCTTCCAGGGAAATGACTTCAAAACGTTTGAGCAAGAAGTGAAGGCCGCGTTTAAGGAGTGCCGGGTATTTAAGCCCGAAAGCTGTAGAAAACAAAGCAAAGAAATTTATATCATAGCAAAAGCAAAGATAAAATAAGGAGGCAACATCCATGTCAGGACATAGCAAATGGTCGACCATCAAACATAAGAAAGGTGCGGCCGACAAAAAGCGGGCAAAGGTCTTTACCAAGCTGATTAAGGAAATTACGGTGGCTGCCCGCATGGGCGGGGGTGACCCCGGGGCCAATCCCCGGCTGCGCCGTGCCATTGACTCGGCCAAAACCCAGAACATGCCCAAGGACAATGTGGACCGGGCCATTAAAAAGGGTACCGGCGACATGGACGGCGTCAATTACGAGGAGATCATCTATGAAGGATACGGGCCCGGCGGCGTGGCGGTGATGGTGGAATGCCTCACGGACAACAAAAACCGGACCATTGCCGATGTCAGGTATATTTTTAACAAAGCCGGCGGCAATGTGGGTACGGACGGTTGCGTGGCCTGGATGTTTGATAAAAAGGGCGTGATTACCATTTCCAAAGAACATGCAGACGAAGAGACCCTCATGGAAGTAGCCCTTGAAGCCGGGGCTGAAGATATCAAGGACGAAGGAGAGACCTTTGACGTACTCACCGCACCCGAAGATTTTGATGCGGTCAAGGATGCCATTGACGGTGCACAGATTCCCTGCGAGGTGGCTGAAATCTCCATGGTTCCCCAGAACACCACAGCGGTATCAGGCAAAGAAGCAGAGCAGATGGTCAGATTTATGGAAGCCCTGGACGACAACGATGATGTCCAGAATTTTTATACCAACGCCGATATCCCGGATGAGGCTTTTGACGCCATGTAAATTCTTTTAAAATTTGCAATATAAAAAGCCGCCATATGTATCATGGCGGCTTTTTACATTTTGCCCGCAAAATGTGGCAGCACAGGAGAGTTCAGGCTCAAAGGCCAGCCAGATCATATTCAATCTCTTCAAAAATATCTTCGATTTGATACAATGCTTTGTCCACCTCGGAAAGCTCCCGGGCCGCGATGCCCCCTTCAATCTGGCAATACAATGCCTTTAGTGGGCTCATTTGTTTGAGCAAGATGTCCTTTACTCTTGGATTTCCATCCAAGGCGTAAAGCAGTTTATCCAGCTTTCCCACAAGGTCGTAAAGGGACGGATCCTCGTATTCTTTGATGGTTTTGGCATGGATGAGGGCACTGGCCAGCTGGGGGTATGCGGCCTTGAATCCTTTTGTGTAAAACGGGCGCACATGAACCGTCAATTGCATGTACTTGCTCATGGTCTATCTTCTCCTTTTTCCGGGACAGGCACGGACAACTATGTTCCAAACATTGCTCTATAGCGAGGTTGCACTGCCCTGCAGTTTTTTTTATATTTTGAATTCAAACAAGACGATTGAGTCATTACCCGCTATTATATGGTCAACGCATGAAGAATGGGAGAGATATTATGTTTACCCTCAATGATTTGTTCGATATTGCCATAAAAATGGAAGAAAACGGCCGATCTGTCTATCTGAACGCCCTCAAGCAGACCCACAACAGGGAGATTGAAAGTCTTGTTCAGTGGATGGCCGATGAAGAAAAACGACACAAATCCTGGTTTCAAGAACAGAAAGGCCGTCTTTCTGCAGGCAGCAGGGACCTGGATGTCATGCTTCCCGGGGTGATTAAAGAGATGATGGGGGACAACAGCCTCTCTTTGAGTGAGCTGGATTTTTCAAAAATCACTACACCTGTGAAGATGCTTGAAACATTCATCATGTTTGAAAATGACACGATTCTGTTTTATCAATTTCTTGAGGCCTTTGTGGAATCAGAATCCGTTAAGGATGGACTTCACGAGATCATAGCTGAAGAAACCGCCCATGTAGACAAGATATCCGAGATGATTCAGTCTTTTAAGGCTGCAGGGGAGCTGTAGCACGGGAAGAACCCGGACCTTATCAAAGCAGGGAATAGGGATCCACATTACACTCTTTACCCTTTAGCTATGGACTTAACAACCACAGACTTCAAGCCGGTTGTTAAGTCTTTTATGGGATCAATTGTTTATTTGTAAAAATGTGCCTGATCCGACCCCATTGTCCCTTATGTCCTTATTCAGTCACTTGCCAGTATTCCTTTCAGATAACTCTCCCCTCAAACGATTATAGACCTTTTCAGAAATCCATTCGCTCACGACATTCTGGAACTCTTTTTTATTCATAAATTTCCCGAAAATATTCTCATTCTGTTCCATCCGTTCAATGAACAATGCTTGCAGCATTCCTGAAAAAAGAAGGGAAAACTTCTCCTGTGGATTAACAGCAGCAGCTTCTTTCAACGATTCTTCCTCTACAGCCGCCTCAATAATCTGATCAAAGAAAAGCTGATCAAAGAAAAGCTGATCAGCCTCAGTAAAATCAGTTCCAAATCGTTTGTTCACCACATCAATTAATTGAGAGAGCAAAAGCTCTTCTTTATGCAGCTTCCCACTACCCACTTCTATCGGTCCATCAAGGCTTTTTGCATCTCCTTCACACAAATTGATTGAAGCTTCGCTGATTTTCTGAATCCGGTAATATTCCAGTCGAATGTCATCATCAAAACTGTAGCGAGGGCCGGATTCCCGTTTTGGTAATTTAGGGAGAAGATAGCGCAGGAAGGTATATATTTTTTTAAGTTCAGAGTCCTGATACGGAATAACCTGCGAAAGAAAGGCATATAAATTTCTGAAAGCGGCCATTTTTCCCCTGATGAGTTCAGCCTGTCCTTCGTCCTTATCTTTCAGGATTGAAAAACGTTCCACTGCTGGATCAATGGCAGCAGTCAATGCCTTATGGTCAGCATGGCTCTGTCTTTTTTTCTGCTTGAAATAGACCGATACAAATGCATCAAGCTCTTCCCGGGTATAAATCCCGGACGCATCCAACTCAGCCTTGATGGCATACATTGTATTTGGATCAGCCTCTTCGCCCATTATTCATTCCAGTTTCCGTATATTTCATACATGTTCTGTCGTCTTCCACCTCACCGGAAAAGGCGACCAGCGTTTTAATCCAGGTCAGTGATGTCCGGTTAGGTTTTTGCAAGGTAACTCCGATAGCATTTTTTTATAAAAACATCATTTTTTTTGTTGACAAAAGCGTTAAAAAATGACCTTTGAGGATCAGCTAAAAGCTTTGGTCTATTTTCATCTTCAAGAGCATAAATCTGCACGTCATTTAGTCCAGGATATGCAGGAAAATGAATTTGCCAGGCAAAACGTAGCACCAGATGAGGGAATTAGTCGTAGTAGTTTTTCAGAGGCCATCAACCACCGGGGGCTTGAACAATTACAATATGTTTTTGAAAACCTCTACAAACAGGCTTCAGCGGTGCTTCCTGATGCATATGAAGAATTAGGTGATCTCGTATCAATTGATGGCAGCCTCATCACTGCTGTGCTGTCAATGTTTTGGGCAGACTATCGGGAAGGAGCCAAAAAAGCCAAAGTGCATTGTGGTTTTGACATTAACCATGGCATCCCTACTCAAGTATACCTGACAGACGGGAACGGAGCTGAACGCCTTTTCATTGATCAAATTCTTACTGAAGGACAAACCGGCGTTATGGACCGGGGTTACCAATCCCATGACATTTTTGATTTGCTTCAGGGCAAAAACAAACATTTTGTTTGTCGGATCAAGGCCAAAACGACAAGGACAATCATTGAACAATATCCAACGGAAAAAGGCGGTTATATTTTTTATGATGCATTAGTGCTTCTTGGAACTCCGGGGCAAAATCAAACCCGGGAACCTGTCCGTGTTGTTGGTTATCAGATTTCCGGGACAAAATATTATGTTGCTACTGATCGTCGTAAGCTTACTGCAGAACAAATAGCAACGATTTATAAACTCAGGTGGAGTGTAGAATCCTTCTTTAAATGGTGGAAGGAGCACCTTAAAGTTTATCACCTGATTGCCAGAAGTAAGTATGGTCTGATGGTTCAAATTTTGGGTGGTCTTATAACATATCTGCTGATGGCGATATATTGCCATGAAGAATTCAATGAGAAAGTCTCCATCAAAAGGGTTCGGCAATTACGAACTAAAATTTTGAATGAGTTATTTAACGGCCAAGGCAACTCTGAACCGATTGAGAACAATAATTTCAAAACTCTCTATCTTTTTTAGATGCAATTCATATATTTCCAAAGCCTTTATCGAAGTGCTGTTGGCCCCTTTTGTTATTGAGGACCTGAGGTATTAAATTGGGCAGATCAAACTGAGGTGTTTGAGGTGAAAACTATTTTTAGAATCAAGATGAACAGCTATAGTGCGAAACGCCACCAACGTTAAAAAACGCCTCAGGTTTTAGACGATAATATTTATCTTCTACCCTTTGAGATTGCTCATCATATGGAGAGCTAAGAACTTCTTGCAACTCTCTTACTAATGTGTAGTCACCCCGCGTGGCTTGTTGATAGGCGGGGACAATCAACCACTCTCGCCACGCGTATTTGGGGTTAATCTGTTTCATCTTTGCCGATATCTCAGCCAAATGGCCGCCTTTGATAACGAGGTCGTGCCAGTTTTTCAGCCAAGATTGCCATTGCTCATCGAGTTGTTGTGAGTTCTTTCTATAGAAGCTCTTTTTCAAGGCTGAAATATTCTCTGGTACATGGGATAATTCACGGAAGAAAATGGTGTAATCCACCTCTGATTTGGTCAGTAACTGCATTAATCCCTGCACTATCTTTGGGTGATAGTCTGTCAAGCCAAGCTTGGCCGCCCACATTTTCTGGATTTGTTTTTGCATTGCCTCTGCAAAGCCATGACGTATTTGATCCAATTGTTTCAAAGCTTCGGCATCTTTAGCAAGCAGCGGTCTAACTGCAGTCCAAAACATGTGGTAATTGGCTTCTGCTGCGGTTGGCTGATTGAAGAAGGAAAAGTGTTCGCCGCCGCCAGTCCATGGCTGAAACCCAGGGTCGAAAATTTCACAGAATCCAAATGGTCCATAGTCGAGGGTAAAGCCGCCTGTGGCGCAGTTGTCACTGTTATAATTACCCTGGCAGTATCCAATACGCTGCCAATTGGCCACTAGTGACGTAAGCCGCCGGCGAAAAAGCTTTGCCAACTCAACCACTTGATCCGCAAAAACAAGGTCTTGATTAATATCGTTTTGGTATTCTCGGTCAATTAAATGCGACACAATCATGCGCAACTCTTCTAAGGCTCTTGGATGAGTATTGCCGCGAACCCGGCGGGCAAATAACTCTAACTGACCAACGCGCAAAAAAGATGGTGCAACGCGAGTTGAAATCGCCACAGGATTATCCACCATAATATCAGGATCGGTGGAATAAGAGTCTTGGGAGTACCAGGGCCGGGCAACGGTCTCAGATTTAGATACATATAGGGTTAGAGATCTCGTTGTGGGAACCCCCAGGGCGTGCATATACTCTTGCGCGAGAAACTCACGCACACTTGAACGAAGAACTGCACGCCCGTCGGCATCACGGCAATAAGGCGTTGTACCGCCACCCTTTAGTTGCATTTCCCAACGCTGTCCTTTGAATACCCCTTCAAATACTGATATCGCCCGACCATCGCCATAACCATTGCCGGTTCCAAATGGACATTGGTGGGTATATTCGGTGCCGTAAATTGACAGGGCATAGCCAACGGCCCAGCCAATTTTACGCATAGGCTTGTGCGCTGCTGAGATATCACCAGAAAATACCTGGCAAAATTTTGGATCATTTACCAACTCGTCGCTCAACCCAAGTTCATTAAAAAAAGTGCTGCTATGGGTTACATATTCCGGGTCTGGAAGCGGCGTGGGAGTAACCGGTACGAAGTGACCGGAAAAAACCTGACGGGCACGGTGGTCGTTACCATCTCCAGTGGCATCGGGATCGGCATTTAAGGTATCCATTAAAGAATAATCAGCTAATCTCACAAACTCATCGAAAGTCGATATGCGCTGCTGAGCAGACGGTTTAGACAATGACATTGTTGCAAATTCCTCATAACAGGTATCATCGATTTACATGTGCGAACGGGTAATCTGTATAACCTTTATCTGCACCGACGTAAAATGTTGATGTATCCGGGATATTAAGCGGTTCACCTGTTTTAAATCGATAAGGCAAGTCAGGATTGGCAATAAATAGCTGACCAAAGGCAACGGCATCTGCTTTTCCTTTTACAATAACATCTTCAGCAGTTTCTTTTGTGAAACCTTCATTGGCGATGTAAACACCGCCGAACGATTTTTTTAATATTGGTGCAAACCAATCATCACGCATAGCTTCTCGAGCACAGATAAAAGCGATATTACGTTTTTTTAGCTGTTCGGCAACATACGTAAACGTAGCAAGCAGGTTGGAATCTCCCATATCATGGACATCTCCCCGGGGAGCTAAATGCATACCGACACGATCAGCTCCCCAAACCGAGATAACGGCATCGGTTACTTCCAGCATAAACCTGGCACGGTTTTCCAGACTTCCCCCATATTCATCGGCTCTCTTGTTGGTACTATCCTGCAAGAATTGATCGAGCAGATAACCGTTGGCTCCGTGTATCTCAACACCGTCGAATCCAGCCTTTTTAGCATTTTCAGCTCCTATCCGGAACGCTTCAATAATACTGCCTATTTCATCTGTTTGCAGGGCCCGTGGCGTAACATAAGGTTTTTCCGGACGAACCAAACTGACATGACCTTTTGGTCGAACCGCGCTTGGGGCAACAGGAATTTCACCATCGAGGAACATGGGGTCAGAAATTCGTCCCACATGCCACAATTGTAAAAATATACGTCCCTTGGCTTTATGAACTCCGTTGGTAATTTTCTTCCAGCCCTCTACCTGTTTCTCAGACCAGATTCCAGGTGTATCAGCATAGCCCACACCCATTGGAGTAACTGCAGTTGCCTCGCTTATAATTAAGCCGGCGCTACTTCGTTGGGTATAATATTCTATCATTAAATCATTTGGTGTACGTTCCGAGCCTGCACGACTGCGTGTCAACGGGGACATGACAATACGATTTGGCAGCTCTAATGCACCAATAGTTAAAGGATTGAACAAACTATTCATATTTCATCTCCTAATTATATATTGCAATCGTTCATATCAGAAAGTAACGAATTATCGAAGTTTGTCAATATTGCATATAACTGCTCTGGCACTAATTCCTGAACCCGGGCTTTTTTTTTCAATATCGTTTCGGATGGTATTGGTATTGCAATAAGTGAAAGATTTTTGCATTCTCATTGGCCCGTTTCAGGTGCTCACCGTGATGATTTACATTCGACAGGCTGTCAATTCTCCTAAAGCCCCGCATTGATTTTTGTCCATATTCCTATTAGACTGTGTCCCAGTTGATATTGAATACGACCCGGACCGTATTCCTTTTTCAAATCTGAAATTTGTCAGATTCTTTTCAAAAAGGACATTGTCATGACCATTCAGCGAAATATCGGCGTTATTTGTATATTGCTTATGGCTTGCGCCATTTTTCCGGCAGTATATGGCCAGGCACATGCGAGATCTTCCGTTTACGTTCCCGATGCCCTTGCCCCCTGGAAAGAATGGGTGCTGCAGGGAAAAGAACAGCAGTTGTCATGCATTCCCATGTACAACAATGCCGGACAGATCCTTTGCGCCTGGCCGGGAGAGTTAAACATGAATCTGACAGACAGCGGGGGTGCATTCAAACAGTCATGGCAGGTGTATGCCCAGACCCGGGTGGATTTGCCGGGCTCCGACAGAAACTGGCCCGTGCAGGTTCTTGCCGACGGTAAGCCTGCTGTGGTTTTGGACCAGGATAACACCCCGGGCCTGATACTTTCCCCGGGCCGTCATACAATCAGCGGACAATTTTACTGGCGAACCATGCCCGAAAGACTGAATATCCCGTCATCAAGCGGACTGGTGAGTCTAAGCGTTAATCATCAGCCCGTAACGTTTCCGGATCTGGACGATGAGGGCCGGTTGTGGCTAAAGCAGAGAAACCGTGAACAACGGGTGGAAGACCGGTTAAAAGTTGAATGTTTCCGGCTCATCGAGGATGACATTCCGGCCCGGATGTCGGTTGCGCTTACCCTGGAAGTGTCGGGCCAGGCCCGGCAGATGGTGTTGGGGCCTGTATACCAAAGTGACAGGCTCATCCCGGTATCCTTTAAAAGCCCGCTGCCTGCCCGTCTGGAATCCGACGGCCGGATCACCATTCAGGTTCGGCCCGGACGCTATAACATTGATCTTAATCTGCGCCATGCCGGGCCTTTGGAGAACGTCCGATTCATCCGTCCGGACCAGGCATTCTGGCCGGATCACGAGATCTGGGCCTTCAGTGCCAGGACCGACCTGAGACAGGTGCAGATTTCAGGGGCTGACCCCGTGGACCCCAAACAAACGCCCATGCCGGCACGATGGCAATCCTTTCCGGCGTACCTGATGGCGCCTGCCACCACACTGGCCTTTAAGCAGATCAAGCGGGGAGATCCCGAGCCCGCACCGGATCAGCTCTCCTTGAATCGAACCCTGTGGCTGCGTTTTGATGGTACCGGCTATTTTATCCAGGATAAAATCACGGGCAAAAAGAACACCAACTGGCGCCTGGAAATGAATCCGGCCATCCATCCGGGCCAGGTTCTTGTGGATGGTAAAGAGCAGTTGATCACCAAAAGAGACGATAGCGACAAGGCCGGTATTGAGCTAAGAAACGGCGAAATTAATATTGTGGCCGATGCCACCTTTGAAAACGGGATTGCCGATGTTCCGGCAACGGGCTGGGACCATGATTTCAATGACGTAAACGGCACGCTTAACCTGCCTGCGGGCTGGACCCTTATCAATGCCCGGAGCGTAGACCGCATCCCCGGCACCTGGGTGGGCAGATGGACCCTGCTGGATTTTTTTGCGCTCCTGATTTTTACCATTGCCCTGTCCCGGGTCTACTCAAAACCTTTAGCCATTCTTGCCTTTGTCACCCTGGTGCTGATCTTCCATGAAGATCAGGCACCCAAGTATATCTGGCTGGTGCTTTTGGTGGGATTTGCTTTGCTCAAACATCTGCCCGAGGGCAGGATGCGCGCCTTTGTCAAGCTTTGTCAGGGTACGGCGCTGATCTGTTTTGCCGCCATTGTGATTCCCTTTGCCATCCAGACCCTTCGCATCGGCATATACCCGGAACTGGCCAGCACATGGACCGATACATCAAATGCCGTAATCCGGTCAGAATCCCGGGATCAGGTGATTATGATGGAAGAGGGAGGCCCGAAGCCGTCCGTGGCAAAAGCGGAACGGCAGGGGGCGGATCGAAATAAGCTGATGCGTATGGAGAGCATCGCCCCGGCCAGTGCGCCTGAGCCGGCCGGAAAGTCGGCTCAAGTTATGCAGCAAGTTATGCAGTATGACCCCAAAGCCCGAACCCAGACAGGCCCGGGCATGCCTTTGTGGCCGGCGTATGAAACCATCGGTTTTTCCTGGTCCGGTCCTGTGAATAAAGACCAGTCCATAGGGTTCTTTCTCATCGGGCCAACAGTCAACCTGGTCCTGGCCTTTTTGCGGGTCGCCCTTGTGGTGCTTTTAGGTGCGGGCATGCTCGGTATCGGCAAAGGCGGCATTAAAAAGGCAGGTGCAACCGGTATTAAACAGATGCTTCCTGCGTTGTCCGCACTTGTTCTGTGTCTTACGCCCGTATTGTCGCATGCAGCACAATTCCCGTCAAAGGAGATGCTGGAAGAACTGGAAAAACGGCTGCTCGAAACGGACCAATGTTTCAACTCCTGTGCAAATTTGCCCCAGGCGTCCATTGACCTGAAAAAGGATGTGATGACGGTCAGCGTGGCGGTTCATGCCGCCATTGACACGGCAATTCCCCTTCCCGGGGATGCCGGCCAGTGGCTGCCGTCACAGGTAACCGTGGACGGCCTGACCGCTGCGGGCATCTTCAAAAAAGAGGGGCAATTCTGGGTGATGGTCCCCAAGGGTCGCCACAAAATAGATCTTTACGGTGCCATACGGCAGCAGAGCGGTTTCCAGCTTTTTTTCCCTTTAAAACCCCGGCACCTGGATATTGTCATGGACGGCTGGACAGTGGAAGGCAGTCATCCCGACGGCAGTTTTGATGCCCAGCTTCAGTTTAAACGAAATGCCCGGGCAGACGGTAAAGATCAGCAGGTACTTGAAACAGGTGTTCTGCCTGCGTTTGCCAGGATTGAACGGACCCTGCTGCTCGGACTTGTCTGGAAAGTAAATACCCAGGTAATCCGTCAAGGAGAAGCAAGTTCCGGCATGGTCCTTGACATCCCGTTGCTTCCCGGCGAATCCATCACCACCGAAGGCATCCGGGTAGAGGGGAATACCGCAAAGGTCAACTTTGGTTCCGGACAGAAAACATTGACCTGGGAATCTTTTCTGGCCCCTGCGGATAAAATAGAGTTAAAACATGCCAATACCCGTGACTGGACCGAAATATGGAAGGTGGATATCAGCCCTGTTTTTCATATGGAATACCAGGGAACCCCTGTGATTTTTCATAAAACCGGCACCCGCTGGTATCCCACCTGGCACCCCTGGCCCGGGGAGACCCTGACACTGACCGTGACCCGGCCCCAGGGCATTGAGGGACAGACCATGACCATTGAAAAAAGTCTGCTGACCTTTTCGCCGGGCAGGGCAGCGGCCACGGCTCAGCTGGATCTTACCATCAACAGCAGCCAGGGAGGGCGCCATACCATTTCTCTGCCCAAAGACGCCAGGCTGCAGGAGGTGAAAATTGAAGGCAGGATACGACCCATCCGGCAGGATCAGAACCAGGTAACCCTACCCATTGTCCCGGGACACCAGGAAATTGTACTCCAATGGGTGTCAGCCGGGGGTATTACCCCCTTCTATAAAACACCGGTTGTGAACCTGGGGATGGAGAGTGCCAACGCCTGTGTGGATATCACGCCCGGCAGCAGCCGGTGGCCCCTGTTTCTGGGTGGGGAACCGGCTTTGGGTCCGGCCGTACTCTTCTGGTCCGAACTGATCGTGATCCTGATCATTGCCTTTATCCTCTCAAAAACCGGGCGGACGCCGTTGACCCTGTTGCAGTGGTTTTTGCTGTTCATCGGCATCACCATGAACCATCCGGCACCCGCGATCATTGTGGCAGGCTGGCTGATTGCACTCGATTTTCGGTCCAAAGCCGATCGGTTCACCGGCATGAAGTTCAACCTGATCCAGCTGGGCATTGTGGCACTGACCCTGGCATCGGGTGCATGTCTGGTTTTGAGCATATCCAACGGACTTTTAGGGCATCCGGATATGAACATCCGGGGCAACGGTGCCAGTGCCAACCTGCTGCGCTGGTATCATGATGTGTCAGGGCCTGTTCTGCCCCGGACATGGATGGTGTCCATTCCCATGTGGTCCTACCGGGTTGCCATGCTGGCCTGGGCGCTTTGGGTCTCCTTCTGGTTGATCAATATTTTGAAATGGGGATGGACCAGGTTTTGCACACCCATGTTGTGGTCCAAAGTGGAATGGCGCAAGTCTAAAGCCACACCCCCAAAATAAATCAGGACTCCGTATTTTTTTTCTTAAGCTTTCCGGCCAGGATATGGCGTTTGGCAGCATTAAGTTCCACCTTGCGGATGCGGATGGATAAGGGGGTGACCTCAACCATTTCATCGTCCCTGATAAAATGGATGGCCTGTTCAAGGGTCATGGGCTTGATAGGGGAGCAGATGGTGGCTTCGTCTTTTCCGGATGCACGCATATTGGTCAGCTTCTTCTCTTTGCAGGCATTGACGTCAATATCCGAATGACGGTTGTGTTCACCAATGACCATGCCCTCGTAAACCGGGGTGCCCGGAGTGATGAAAAGACGGCCCCGGGGTTCCAGGTTGAACAGGGCATAGGGTACGGCTTTGCCCTGGCGGTCGCACACCAGGGAGCCGGTGTAGCGTACGGGAAAATCCCCGCGATGGGCTTCATACCCGGACAGATAGGAGTTCAGGATGCCCGTGCCCCGGGTGTCGGTCATGAACTCGTCCCGGTACCCGATCAGTGAACGGGAGGGGATAGAGAATTCCAGGCGGACCCGGCCCTTGCCGTTGTTCACCAGGTTGGTCATCTTGCCCTTTCTTACGGACAGTTTTTCGGTGACCACGCCCATGAAATTCTCATCGCAATCCACAAACAGATGTTCAATGGGCTCCAGGAGCTTCCCGTTCTCTTCCCGGTAAATGACCTTGGGGCGGCCTACGCACACTTCAAAATTTTCACGGCGCATGGTCTCAATGAGGATGGCCAGCTGCAGCTCCCCGCGTCCCTTGACAATAAAGCTGTCGTCATCGCTACTCTCCTCCACCTCAATGGCCACATTGAGCAGGGTTTCCTTGAGCAGGCGCTCCCGGATTTTTCTGGACTGGACATTTTTGCCATCCTTGCCGGCAAAAGGGGAGGTGTTAATGGTAAACCGCATGAACACCGTGGGTTCGTCCACTGTAATCCTGGGCAGGGCCAGTGGATTTTCCCGGGTGCATATGGTATCGCCGATTTTCACGTCCTCAATGCCTGCCAGCACGATGATGTCTCCGGTGTCTGCCTGATCCACCGGCACCAGTGTTATGCCTTCATAGGACTGGAGTTTGGACACCTTAAGCTGTTTCTGGCCGCCGTTCTCATCCATGCACACCAGAGACGCGTTGGAGGCGGCAGATCCGTTGAATACCTTGCCAATGGCAAGGCGGCCCAGGTAATCGGAATAGCCAAGGTCTGACACCAGCATCTGGAAAGGGGCGTCAGGATCATACGACGGCGCAGGCATCTCATTGATGATGATATCAAAAAGGACCTTTAGGTTATCCACCTCTTCTTCCAGTCCCCGCTTGACAATCCCGTCGCGGCCAATGGCATATAGGTAGGTGAACTCCAGCTGTTCATCCGTCGCGCCAAGATCAATGAACAGGTCGTAGACCATGTCCAGAACCTCATCGGGCCGGGCATCCTTGCGGTCGATCTTGTTTATGATGACAAGTACGGGAAGACCTGCCTCAAAGGTTTTTTTGAGCACAAATCGGGTCTGGGGCAAAGGCCCTTCAGATGCATCCACCAGCAAAATGGCGGAATCCGCCATGGAAAGGGCCCGCTCTACCTCACCGCCGAAATCTGCATGGCCCGGGGTGTCAATAATATTAATCTTTATGCCGTTGCAGGTGACAGAGCAGTTTTTGGCGGCAATGGTAATGCCCCGCTCCCGCTCCAGGTCCATGGAGTCCATGAGCCGGTCATCCACTTCCTGGCCTTCCCGGAACATCCCGCTCTGTTTGAACATGGCATCCACAAGTGTGGTTTTCCCATGGTCAACATGGGCGATTATGGCAACATTTCTTAGTTTATCATTTACTGCACTGTTTTTTTTCATATTCTCCTGTTATTTAGATATCCGGGTCGTGCCATCCGGGGCAGTCAACACCCGCACCCTGTCCCCGGGAAATATCGGTGCATCAGCTTCCTGAACCACTACAATGGTTCTATAACTGTCAAGATTAACAACAATTTCCAACCCGTTTTTGGTTCCGGCCTCATGTTCAATGGCTGCGCCAATGGCCGCACCTGCCAGGGCACCGACAATGGTGGCCACACCCTGTCCGTGGCCCTGGCCGACGGAGCTGCCGATCACACCGCCGGTGACACCGCCGATGGCACCACCGGCAACCGGAGGATTTGAGGCCTGGATGATGACGGATTTTACAGATTCCACAGTCCCTGTATCCACAGTTTGGGCCTGCATGGTCTGCTCATAGGTATATACATTGGAGCTGGATGACGCGCATCCTGCCATGGTCAGCATAGCTGCAACCATAATGCAAACAATAATTTTAATGCCTGATCGGGCTGTATTCATGTTCCTGCCTCCCGGGTTGATATATAAAATGTGCGCCAAAGGCGCTTTACCCTCTTGTTTCAAGTATTTTGTTTCTTGATGGTGCCATTATACCGCCTGTAGCCGGCAAAAGGAAGTAATGATTGCATGGGAGAAAGTCAAGTAAGGCAGGATAATCGCGGAGGCTGCATTGGGCCCTGGGCTATGTCTTGTCCGGTCTGGCCAAGGGCCAGTTTTAATGAATTTACCTTCACCGTTGGATGGCTGCGTTTGAGCATGGTCAGCGCAATTGCAAACTCATCCACCAGGGATTGGCAAAGCTCAGATAAAGAGATCTGCATTTTAATTGCTATTCATGTTGTTCTCAAGTAATTCGTCAAGCAGGTGGAGACGGTCACCCGGAGACATCACCGTATTCAGATAGCTGTACATGGATTTTGTCTCCTCAATGGCTTCCCAGCTTTGCCAGGTTTGTTTCAGCCAGTCGCGGCGGGGGCTTGAAGGCGGTAGACTGATGGGAACAATATTTGAAGCAACGGAAATAAACTAGGCCAGTTTATCCCGCCAGGCATCAAATTTTTGGTCTATCATATGAACCTGGGATACAAGTTTCGCTTCCACCTCTCCCAGGGCTTGGGAGGCTGTCACATTAACGCTTTTTGTCCGTGACAGCTTTACGCCGTTGAGAGGCCCCTTCCGAAACCCATTCTGGGCTGCAACAATGCGAGCCCGCTGCCGGGATAGAGAGTTTTTCAGTTCTTCTCCCACTGCCTTTTTAATGGTTTCGGCATCGGCAATCTGATCTGCTTCCCCCTCATCCTGGGCCTATTAACATGGGTATATTAATGGAGACTTCCGGCAGCCTGACACGTGGAATGCTCATTCCCGATAGAAGGGGGTTGTCCTTGTAATGCTCGACCACAGCAGCAGATCCCCATCCGGCCTTGGCTTTCAATTCGGTATCAAGGCCATGGGAAGAGGTGGATGAGGACTCCTGAACCGAGGTTATTTTCGCATTAAAATCAATGGTGGTTTCTTCGACCCGGATGAACGGAATGGGCAGCATGGTGAGGAATGGCACGGTCAGCATATGCCTAACGTTAGTGTTGTCAAGCATTTTATCCAGGGCAAATGCATTTGGATTTGGTGTGATTTGGGAGGTGGGCACTGGTCAACAGGGCGGATTGACTTGAACTTCGCGCCATTTAATGTATAACAATAGTACCGTCCCGGTCTAAAAAGCATTAAAGTTGCCTTTAAATAAGGCTTTCTTAAAAAAATGGAAGGGAATAGTTCATGACCGTTATAATTACAGCTGCCGTATTTATTATTGCGTTATTTGCATTCAAGCTCATTATGAGGCGTCTAAAGGTGCCAAAAGTTTCATCGTCTACCAAGGATCAATCCCCGCCTGCCAAAAAAGATCCGGGTGCTGATTTCAAGGAAATTCTTGATACCCTGATCAAGCTGAATATTCTGATTCGGACCGACCGTGATTTTTCCATGGACCTGATTCTGAAAATAGAATCGATTGTGGACGATCTTAAAGCGCTTATCCCGGATATGATCACCCGTTACCCGGGGGAGACCCTGACCTATGAGCTGAAAAAAATCGGGGCCACCCATTTATTTAAAATCGTTAAAGAGTATCTCGACCTTTCCCCGGACAGCAGACAGATCCAAAGGTCGGCGTTTGAAAAAACCATTGAAACCCTTCATGAGGTATGCGCCAGATCCCGGCAGATTGTGGACAATAATGAAATTGCAGAATTTAAAACCATGGCCCATTTTCTTGAAGGTAAATTTTCATAAAGGAGAAAACATATGTCCAGTTTGGCTCAGGAACTAGCCAATGTGGCCGGTCAGGCCAAAGCACCTGTATTAGCGGAAGTTACACAAGCATCCGGGCAGGGGGCGCTTACCCCTGTCCAGGCAGCCAACCAGCTGGTGCCGGTCCAGCCCGGGCACCTTGCTGTTGAAGATATCAAGGCAATTGAAAATCACGCCCAGGCCTTTGTGGAGAAGGTCAAAACAGACCCGTCCAACTGGCAGCTCGGCAATTTTGTATTTTCCCTGGGTCGGGAAGTCATGGAAAAAACTCAGACCCAGGTATCCCTATACGACCGTAAAATGGGCTCGGTGCTGAAAAATGTGGCGGCTGAGGAGAGCTCCCCTGTGGCAAGAAATATCCTGGCCATTAAAACCGAACTGGACAAGGTTAACCCCACCATGGTGGCGAAAACGCAAATGCCTTTGCCTAAAAAAGTGATGGGGCTTTTCACCCGCACCGTAAACCGTCTGCCCAAGGGCGACGAGATCCTGCGCATTATTGCCGAACGCAGGGAAACCGTGAACTCCACCATTGACGGCATCCGGGAGCACCTGCGCAATGAGGCGGACCAGGTGGCTTTTGACGCGGCGGAACTGTCCCAGATTTGTGATGCATTAAAAGAGATCCAGCCGGCCCTGCAGGAACAGATTTACCTGGGGCAGCTGATCTGGGAAAAGCTCACGGCACACCTTGAGACGGTGACCGATCCCCGGGTCAAAGAGGCACTGACCACCCTGGCCTCTGATCTGGCCATGGCTGTTGTGGACCTGCAGACCATTGACAATTCCAATCTTCAGACCCGGTTCGGCGGAGAGATGATGGTCAGAAATTCTCATTTGGTTCAGCGTCTGGTCCAGCGCACGGACATGATCCTGGCCACAGCCGTGAAAAATGCCCTGGCCGTTCGGGTGGCGGCGGAGCAGCAGATGGATACCTTGAAACACCTGGATATGGTTCAGAAGGCAGCAGCCGAGACCATGACGGATACGGCAAAGGTCATTGGCGATGCTGCGGTCAAGGGCGCAAAGATGAGCCAGAGCATGACCGTGAATATTGAAGCCCTGGAAGAGGCGTGTAATACTTATGAGCAGGCATTTGAGGCCTACACTGCCATTTCAAGGGAGACCATCAGCATTGCTTCCCAAAGTTCCAATGCGTTAAGTGTTATGAACGAACGTTTCAGAGCCAGGACAGATGCGTTAACGTCAAGGCGTCAGGAGGGCTGACATGATACCCGTTTCCGAACAAAAGTCTTTTGAACAGCGGTTTTCCATTATCCGCACCCTGGCCCCGGACAACATGTTGTCAAAGGAGGAGCAGGCACGGCTGACCATCATGGATGCAGGTGTTGGCGACGTTTTTACCTGTTTTGGCAGCACCTATATTGTCCAGGAGATCAACAAATACCAGGAGGCCAGTGAGGATTATTCAAAGTTGAAAGATTATTTTGTCACCGAACTGACATGCCTGTGCCTGGAAACCGGCGCGGTGGGCCATTTTGAATGGGAAATTGATGATGAACTGGCGGTATGTATCACCCTGGACCAGATCAAATTCAAACGGCTGGCTGATGAAGAGGGCCAGCCCATTGACGAAGATGATCTGGACCAGATTGTCGAGGATGAGGACACGATTGTCTATGCCGGTGAAACCTTTGATTATGATGACGACTGGGCTGCCGTATACCGTCGCAACGGCAAAGAAGAAAAGGTTTATATGTATGAATTTGTCAATAATCGATCGTCCCTGTTCATTACCATTGAAGAGTGGCAGGACGGGGACAAAGAGGAATACCGGATTTATATTTCCAAACCCGTGAACCCGTTGGAGTTGGTTCTTATCTCCAAGGGGGGAGGCAAAACATGACAGGCCGTCACCCCCGGGTTAAAACGGAACCAATATTCACAAATGTGGTTTTTATTTTGTTGGCCCTGGTTTTTCTGACCGGTTGCGGCCAGGGACTTTCCGATGCAACCAAAACCCAGGCCAAAGCGGTAAAACAGGATCTGGAATCTACCCGGGATTTCATTGAAGCCCAGAAGAAAAAATATGCCGGCCTGTCAACCTCCCCGGACTTCTCTGCCATGGCTGAGTATGCAGCAAGGGAAAAATGGGGCAGGGCATTTGCCGATGCCGGTGCCACCCTGGCCCGGGCACAGGATCTATATGACAAGGGGTTAAACGTCACCATCAAACAGGATAAGCCCGAAGGTGAAGTCCAGGCCTTAGCCCAGATCAAGCAGGTCAACTCGATAATCCGGGACGCTAAAGATCAGGCCAAAGCGCCCTTGGAACGTGTAAGCAGAATCACGGCAGCCATGAACCGGACCCAGGCCATGGAGAGATCCGCCCTGGAATCGGCAGACACCATCCTGTCAAAGGTGCAAGACCTGGAGCAGGGACCCGTGGCCAAGGCAAAGGAACAATTTCCTGCGTCAGAAGCCAAAATTACGGCCCGGTTCGCCCCGTTTGTCAAAATGGCGGATGACACAAAGGTCAATACGGATATTGTAAAGACCCAGTATAAGGCCCATACCGAAGGCCCTGCCGACTATGGCGCTTTTGTCACGGCAGCCGATGCCATTGAAGGGGCAAAGGTGACGCTTTCCAGGGAGGCACCAAAATTTGAAAAGGATCTGGATCAGTTATACCAAAGTTACACCAAAATCCTTGAAGATATGAAAGTGGACTATTTTGTCAATATCTATCGTGAATCCTGGGATGAAAGGTCAGATTTCTATAATCCCAGAATTTTCGCCTATACCGTACAGGTATCCCCTGCGGTTTTTCAGGCGTTAAACCAGTCCCAGGGTGAATCCATTGCAGAGTTGAAATCGGGTGGCAAGGGGATGAATATACGGGTTACCCCGGGGCTGGAATCCGCCTTCAAGGCCTTGAACCTTGATTTGGCGGCAGGCTGGCCTGATTCCCGGCACAATGCCGCTACCTTCTACCTTGAGAGCACCCAATTAAAGCATTTTCATAAATACCTTAAGGAAGAGAACGGGGAAACTTCGGAAACCGGCTGGGAAGCGGTGAGTGCCTCTTTTTATGAACAAAATTTGGACAACCTGGGCATGGCGATTTTGTCCAAACCCTATGGTGAATTTGAGCCCGATCCCCAGGCCGCTCCCCCCGGCATGGCCTATGTCGGCAATCCCAAATACGGGGAATGGAAAAAGGATGAAAACGGCAACAATTTCTGGTCCTGGTACGGGAAATATGCCTTTTTTTCCAACCTGTTCTTTTTCCCGCCCCATTACTATTCCTATGGATCATGGAACAGGTGGCGCTCGGACTACAGATACAAAAAACCCTATTACGGCCAGAGCCAAACCGGATACACCTTCGGCACCCGGGGCAGCACCATGAACCAGTCACCACGGTATCAGAACAGCACCTTTTCGAAAACCGGCGGACTTAAAACCGCTTCTGCCTCGGTGAGGGGCGGCGCTTCAGGGCTTAGGGGCGGCGGTCCCAAGTCAAAAGGTAAATAAGGAGAATTACTTATGAATTTTACAGCAACCTTAAACAGCATGGGACAAGGGTTGTGCTACGCCCTGGTGAGCATTTTATTTATTTTTCTGGCTAAAAAAATGGATGACTGGCGGACCAAGGACTTTGATGATGACCGTCACATTGATGACGGAAATGTGGCCGTGGGGTTAAGACGGGCAGGGCTTTATCTTGGCATTGCCATCGGCATGATCGGCCCGCTTTCAGGGGATTCTGCAGGGTTCAGGACCGATATGCTCTCTCTTTTGGTCGACGGTGTAATCATCACGGGCTGTCTTTTCTTTTCCCGGTTCATCAACGATTTCATCATGATGGGACGTATAAACAACGACCGGGAGTGTGTAAAGGTATTTATCCTTGGCGGCGGGCGGACCACGACAGGCAATACCGCCCTTGGCATGGTGGAGGCAGGTATGTACATTGCTACGGGCTGTATTCTCAACGGCAGCATGTCCGGAGGCGGCGGCAGTTTTATTCAGTCCCTGGGGTCCGCCCTGCTCTTTTTTGTCCTGGGGCAGATTGTGCTCCTGGCCTTTGGCCTGGTCTATGAACTCACCAACCCCTTTAACGTCCGGGATGAAATCAGGCGGAACAATCCGGCCGCAGGCATTGGTCTGGCCGGTATTCTGGTCGCTCTGGGCATCATTTTGAAAAGCAGCCTTTCCGGTCCTTTTACCGGCTGGGTAAATGATATTATTGGGTTTTTTGTTTATACGGTGTTCGGCATGGTGCTGCTGCTTGGATTCAGTGCCTTTGTGGACCGGTTTCTTCTGCCCACCACAAATATTGCAACTGAGATCAAAGAGGACCAGAATGTGGCAGCCCTGGTAGTGGTCCAGGCGACCATTATTGCCGTGGCGCTGATCATTGCCCATGCCATCTGAACTTCATGGGGGCGTTCGGGCACCCGGGCACTCCCGGGTCAACCCTGCCTCGGCCCTGCTGTGTCTGTGCATGTTTGCATCCGGTGCCTGTGGCATCATCCTTGAGTACATCCAGGCAAGCCTTGCCTCCATGATCCTGGGCAATGCCTTTGAACAGTGGGCCATGGTCATCGGCCTGATGATGTTCTGGATGGGGTTCGGCAGCCTCATCCAGGCCCGAATTCCCAAGGAGCGCCTGGTATACGTCTTTATCGGCATTGAAATTGCACTTGCGCTTTCAGGCGGGTATTCACCCACCCTGACCTATCTGTCCTACGGATATACGGGTCACTACAGCCTGGTGCTCTATTTTTTTGTATCCATGATCGGCATTCTCATCGGCCTTGAAATTCCGGTGATCATACGTATCAACAACGATTTTTCAAAGGAGTTGTCCACCAACCTGGGCTATATCCTGTCCGCCGACTATATCGGCTCTTTGGCAGGTGCCCTGGTTTATGTGTTCATCCTTCTGCGTTTTTTTCCCATTACGGAAGCGGCTTTTTTAACCGCCGGCATGAACTTTTTTCTTGCCCTGATTACCTTTATTTATTTTACCCGTAAACAAATCATCCGGCGTAATATTCCATTGCTTGTGATCATGGTCGCCACCTGTGTTGTGGTGATTTTCGGGTATATGAACAACCGCCGGTGGCAGGTCACCAATGAACAGTCCCTGTATGACGACCCAATCGTCTATTCTAAAACCAGCCAGTATCAGCATATCGTTATTACGCATTTCACGCCCCTGGACGAAGTCCGGCTCTTTTTAAACGGAAACCTGCAGTTATGCAGTACGGACGAGGCCCGGTATCATGAATCCCTGGTTCATCCGGCCATGGCCCTGGCACAAGCCCGCACCCGGGTGTTGATCCTGGGCGGCGGTGACGGTTGCGCGTTAAGGGAGGTTTTAAAATACCCGGATGTTGAACTGATTACCCTGGTGGACCTGGACCCGGCCATGACAAGCCTTGCCGCCACCCATCCCCTGCTCTCCCGGCTTAATAATCATGCGTTTGACAGCGCCCGGGTGACCACCTTGACAGGTCCCGGGATGTCACCGGGGGAGTTTCGCCAGATCTATCAAGCGGCCTCTGACAGAAAAAGGAAACCGGATGACGTGCGGCACGTCGCCGAGGTCCGGGTCATGAACCTGGATGCCGACAAGTTTCTGGAACAGGTTAAAGGATTTTGGGACGTCATTATCGTAGACATGCCGGATCCATCCACACCGGAACTGAGCAAACTCTACTCAAAGGAATTTTATCTTAAAGTCTACCACAGGCTGTCAAAAAACGGCATTGCATCTGTCCAGGCCACCTCTCCTTACCTTGCCAAAGAAAGCTATCTTTGTATTGGCAGGACATTGATATCTGCCGGATTTTTTATTCTGCCATACCATGAAAATGTGCCTTCGTTCGGGGACTGGGGCTGGTTTCTATGCACCCGTAAAGATTGGGACAACAGCCTTGGCAAACAACGAATTTCAGAACTTGAATTTACCGTTCCCACCCGGTTTCTAACCCCTGAGGTATTCAGACGCGAACTGGTATTCGGAAAAGGCATGACCCAAAGCCGCCACACCGAAATCAACACCCTTCTTTTTCCGGTGCTGCTCTCCTACTACAATCACGAATCCTGGCTTCTGGAATAGTGTAGTCTGGCGCAAGCCCAAAAAGTTAACCTAGAATTAGCGTTTTTTAATTTCTCGTATGATCAGCCCATGGCTATGAGTTGGATATTGAAATTCATAAGTTTATCCTGCACAATGCCCCCCATGATTTCCACCGACTACATTGAGGTTGCTGTTATCCTTCCTGTGAACCAGACTTATGTTTACGCGATTCCGGGTACATTCCGGGCTGATGCCTGTCCCGGCATGCGTGTGCTGGTACCCTTCGGGCGGCGCAGAGTTACCGGTTATATCCTGGCGGAAAAAAAGGAAAGCGGACCATATAAGACCAAAGATGTGCTGGATCTGCTGGATGATCATCCCCTGTTTCCCGAATCTGACATTGCATTTTTTAAATGGGTATCCGGCTATTATATCTATCCTTTAGGGGAGACCATTAAAGCGGCAATGCCCGCCGGCCTGGACTGCATGGATGTCTCCTGCGCCTTTGTCACGGTCAAGGGCGCAAAGGCCCTTGAAGCCGGGGAGTTACCCCATGAAGAGGCCAGGGTTCTGGGTTTGGCCTCTGCAAAGGAGGGGATCTCTTTAAAATCCCTTTCCCGGCGGGATCCTGCCGGGGCAGCCGTACTGCGGGGTCTTGAAAAAAAAGACCTGGTGCAGGTCACGGCCGTGCTTCAAACTCAGACTGCCGGGATTAAAACCGAAAAATTTATTTCCCTGCCCCGGGAAACACCGACGCTCCAGATCCGGATGTCAGCCAAGCGCCAGAAGATCCTTGCTATTGTCCGCGAGGCAAGGGAAGTCTCCCTGACCAGTTTGAAGCGCCATGTGCCTACCGCAGCAAATTTAATCAAGCCCCTGGTTGAGGCCGGTTGGCTGAACGTGGTCAACCGCCGGGTGTTTAGAGATCCTTTGGGGGAGCCGGTGACACCGGATACCCCGCCCGAACTCACCGATGAACAGGCCGCCGTTGTAAAACAGATCCAGGCCCGCGCAGATGTGTTCTCCCCCTGTCTGCTGGTGGGTGTGACCGGATCCGGCAAGACCGAGGTGTACATGCGCCTGGTGGCGGATGCCGTGGCAAAAGGCCGTGGCGCCATTGTGCTGGTACCGGAAATTGCCCTGATTTCCCAGACAGAAGGGCGTTTCAGGGCAAGGTTTGGTGAAAAAATTGCGGTAATTCACTCCATGCTTTCCCAGGGAGAGCGCCTGGATCAGTGGCGGAAAATCAGTCTCGGCAAGGTCAATATCGTCATTGGCGCCCGGTCAGCGATTTTTGCGCCCATCCGGGAGATCGGCATCATTATTGTGGATGAGGAACATGATTATTCTTATAAACAGGAATCGGGCCTGCGGTATAATGCCCGGGATCTTGCCGTGGTCCGGGCCAAAATGCACAACTGCCCTGTGGTGTTGGGATCTGCCACGCCTTCGGTGCAGTCCTGCAGGAATGTGATGTTGAAAAAATTTTTTAAACTGGAACTGACCCGGCGGGTAAACAACCAGACGCTGCCTGAAATTACCCTGGTGGATATGAAAAAATATCAGGGAAGCAGCTGCTATACCGACCGGATCATTACCCCGGAGCTTGGCCGGGCCATCCGTTTCTGCCTTGAAAAGGGTAATCAGGCCTTGATTTTTTTAAATCGTCGGGGATTTTCCACCTTTCCGGTATGTGCCTCCTGCGGCAAAACCCTGGGATGTCCCTATTGTGATGTGACCATGACCCTCCACAAGGAGGCCGACCGTTATAAATGCCATTTGTGCGGCCATCTTTTAATATCTGATATCCGCTGCCCTGACTGTGGCACCGGGAAAATCAGGAATTTGGGCTTTGGCACGGAAAAAATTGAATCCATGCTGAAAACCTTGTTTCCAGATGCCCGGGTGGCGCGGATGGACCAGGATTCCACGGCCAGAAAGGGCAGTACCCTGGCAATTTTACGTCAGATCCGCAACCGAACCGTTGATATTATTGTGGGTACCCAGATGCTGGCCAAGGGCCATGATTTTCCGGCCATTACCCTGGTGGGGGTGATCTGTGCGGATTTAAGCTTAAGCCTGCCCGATTTCAGGGCAAGTGAACGCACCTTCCAGTTGCTGGCCCAGGTGGCGGGCAGAGCGGGCAGGGGGGCGGAACCGGGCCGGGTGATCATGCAGACCTTTAACCCGGATCACTTCACCATTAAAGCCGCTCGTAACCAGGATTACCTTGAATTTTTCAATCAGGAAACCCCATTTAGAAAGGCGCTGATGTATCCGCCGTTTTCCCGGATGATCCAACTCAAGATCTCAGGGAAAAATGCGGATAAGACAAGGGATCATGCCCGGCTTGCCGCAGACATCCTTGTCCGGTTAAATACCCTGGAACCCCAAGCCCAGATTCTGGGACCCATTGAAGCGGCCATCCAGAAAATTTCCTCCCGGTACAGATGGCAGATTCTTATCAAAGGTTTGTATTCGGAAAATATCAGCCGGATGGTGTCTGCCATGGTTCGGGACCCGGCCATCCAGAAGGTGAAATCCGTCTCCATCGCCATAGATGTGGATCCCTATTCCTTGCTCTAATCAAGGCCAGATTCTTTCCATACTCCAGTAATTTAATAGTATAGGAATGTCCTATCAGCTATGATCCCGCCCGAAGGGTGATAATTTAAAATTGCTGCCCATGCTCATTAACCGTTCCAATTTAGGCTGGGCTTGTGTATTATAAAACTATATTTTAAATTACACGGAGATATTCCATGTATATCGAAAGACACCTTGAGAATGTTGTCAACAAAATGAGTTTGGCATTTCCGATCATTCTGGTCACCGGGCCAAGACAGGTTGGAAAAACAACTTTGCTACGGAAGATCGCGGCAGAGAACAGGGCTTATGTAACCCTTGACAATCCGTTGATCCGGGAGCTGGCCAAGACAGACCCCGAGCTTTTTCTACAACGGTATCAGGCTCCGGTACTGATCGACGAAATTCAGTATGCACCCGAACTTCTGCCATATATCAAGATGCGGGTGGATGAAAAAAAACAGAAAGGGGCGTTCTGGCTGACAGGCTCACAACTGTTTCATATGATGAAAAACGTCTCCGAGAGTCTGGCCGGCCGCGTAGGGGTCATCCATATGCTGGGGCTCTCCACTTCCGAGATTTTCGACACAGGTAATCAACCCTATACCACGGCATATGAACAATTAT
This sequence comes from Desulfobacter postgatei 2ac9, assembly GCF_000233695.2. NCBI lineage: Bacteria > Pseudomonadati > Thermodesulfobacteriota > Desulfobacteria > Desulfobacterales > Desulfobacteraceae > Desulfobacter > Desulfobacter postgatei. The sequence goes on from NZ_CM001488.1 coordinate 749,600, forward strand.
CCGGTCGGAAAGGGTCTGTAAAAAATGTCAATGATGTTTTTGAACGGATTTTCAAAGGGTCCATGCCGGCACTTTATGAGATTGAACAGGATATTGAGCAATACTATGCATCCTATGTGAACACCTATCTTCAAAGGGATATCAGGGATCTGACCCAGGTCGCCGATGAGCTTTCCTTCATGAGATTCATGCAGGCCTGTGCGGCAAGAACAGGTCAGATGGTCAATTTTTCCGAGTTGGCAAAGGATGTGGGCATCACTTCGCCAACTGCCAAACAATGGCTTTCCATACTGGTTTCTTCCGGGATTATCACCTTGCTTGAACCCTATTTCAACAATGCTTTGAAACGGATTGTTAAAGCACCGAACATGTATTTTCTGGATACCGGCTTGTGTGCTTATCTAACCCGATGGACCAGCCCCCAGACATTGGAGGTGTCAGCCATGGCCGGACCATTTTTTGAATCTTACGTGGTGAGTGAAATCATCAAAAGTTATTATAATGACGGCAGACGTCCCCCTATTTATTACTATCGTGATTCCGATAAAAAAGAGATTGATCTCATCATTGAACAGGACGGAATACTGTACCCCGTGGAAATCAAAAAAAGCGGCAGTCCGAAAAAAGACGCGATCCGGCATTTCTCCGTGCTTGAAAAAAAAGGCCTTGTCCTGGGACAGGGGAATGTCATTTGCCTTTGCCGGGAGTTAATCCCCATTGACAGAAAAAACCATTTTGTTCCGGTTGGATTGATATGAAACAACCGCTGCATTTCGTGGCGGATTCCTCGCATCGGAAACCTTGTGAAAAATACCAGGCGTATTGAAAAATGCACTCGCAAAGGTTATGGCACAAAATTTACCGAACTGCGTCAGCTTGAAGAAATAGATGCTGATATCAGGGGTGCCGAAGATGAATTTATGCGATTGCTAAAAAAGGTGACGCTGATATGAGCAGTACTGTAAAGTTAAAATATAAGATTGATCCTATTCGACGTGGAAATCCACCTTCATGTGTAGAGAATGGAGGTATTCCTGTCGTTAACCAAGCTTGCGTATGGCCATCAGGCCTTGACAGTTCAAAATTTAAGCATCACAACCCAGAAGAAATTAGGCGCATAGATGCATGGCTAAAAGAGGGGGATGTATTAGTCAACTCTACAGAAACAGGGACTCTTGGACGTGTATGCCATTTAAATTTCGAACCGGAGACAGATATCTTTGCTGATGGTCATGTTACAATACTCCGTGCCACCAAAAAAGTGATTAAAACAAGGTATTTGTTTTATGTACTTTATTGTCAACAAGAACGAATAACAGTTGAGTGTTCCGAAGGGGCAACAAATCAAATTGAGTTGAGTCGCTTTCTCTTAGGAAATTTCAAGCTTGAATGGCCTCCCCTCGCAACCCAAACCCAAATAGCCAATTATCTCGATCGAAAAACGGCCGAACTGGATCAGTTGATCGGGGCAAAACAGCGGTTGCTGAAACTGCTGGATGAAAAAAAAACGCGCCCTCACCCGTGGTCTGAACCCCGACGTCCCTCTCAAAGAATCCGGTATTCCCTGGCTTGGTAGGCTTCCAATGCATTGGGAAATTGAACGATCAAGATGGCTATTCACACAGTCTGATTTGCCGGTAAGGAAAGACGACGAAATGGTTACTTGCTTTCGGGATGGAATGGTCACTTTACGAAGCAATAGGCGGGAGGCTGGGTTTACTAATGCAATACTGGGACTTGGGTATCAGGGCGTACGAAAGGGCCAATTAGTTATTCATTCAATGGACGCCTTTGCAGGAGCCATAGGAGTTTCTGACTCCGATGGTAAGTGTACTCCAGAATATGTGATCTGCGACCCTGTAACGGATAAAACAGATTCGGACTATTATGCTGTATTGTTGAGAGAAATGGCTTTGCAGCATTTTATTCAAGCGCAATGTTCTGCTGTGCGAGAGCGAGCACCTCGTATACGCTTCACCCAATTCAAAGATTTTGAATTACCTGTGCCCCACATTGAAGAACAAAAATTAATTGTGGCGCATATAAAGCAAGCTTCGCAATCAATAAAACAGTTGCAAAAAGTTACTGAAAAAGCCATCTCCCTTCTAAAAGAACGCTGCACAGCGTTGATTTCAGCAGCCGTAACAGGAAAGCTGGCTAATAAAATCCTGAATGCAGGCCGCGATACCCAAACAAACGAACCGATGCCGAATCCAGTAGGAGAACATCACCCGTGTCTGACCTGATCCCCAAACATGGCGGCTACCGCAACCTGAAAAGTTTTCAGATGGCGCAGTTGTGTTATGACGTAACCGTAAGGTTTTGCAGCAAGTATATTGATCGCTTCAGTCGGACAAAGGACCAGATGGTGCAGGCGGCTCGATCAGGGGTGCAGAATATTGCCGAGGGATCACAGGCTTCGGCAACCTCGAAGAAGACTGAACTGAAGCTGACACAGGTGGCACGGGCAAGCCTGGAAGAGCTGAAGCTGGATTATGAGGATTTTCTGCGGCAGCGGGGATTGGCGCTGTGGGAGCGGGATAACCCGCTCCGGCAGGCACTGATTGACCGGCGGTGTCAAACGGCTGATGACGTGGCGGGCTGGGTGAAGGACGTGAGTCGTTTTTATGGACGAGGTGGACCCAGTGGACCTTGTTCATCCACATCTACCCCGAAACTTCCGCCAACGCCATGCTGGTTTTAATCGCCGTGGCCTGCTCTCTCCCGACCGTCAGGTCGAACGGCTGGCAAAGGATTTTGAAAACCAGGGCGGGTTTACCGAACGTCTGTACCGTGTGCGCAGCACCAAGCGGAGGAATTTAAAATGACCGACCATCCTCTCAAAACACCTCAATACCGCAACTGGCTGACCGATATCAAACAGCGAATCCGCAAGGCCCAGATAAAAGCGGCAGTCCAGGTGAATACGACCCTTTTAACCTTTTACTGGGAGCTGGGAGCGCAGATCGTGGAATGTCAGCAATCAGCCAAATGGGGCAGCGGCTTTCTGCCGCAACTGATCAAAGATCCCTATACCTTTGATTTTCTGACGCTGACACAGAACTACAATGAACGGGAACTGGAAAAGGCTCTGATTGACCATATAACCAATTTTTTGCTTGAACTGGGGACGGGGTTTGCCTTTGTGGGGCGTCAACAAGAATTACAGGTTGGCGAGCGGGACGAGCCGGCCATCGGTATCCTGCTGTGCAAATTCCGTAATCCCGTGGTGGTTGAATATGCCTTAAGTGATATCGCCAAGCCAATGGGAGTGTCTGAATATCAACTGACCCGCGCCCTGCCGGATAATCTGAAACCAAGCCTGCCGTCCATCGAAGAGATGGAAGCTGAATTCGGTGAACTAAAGCGCTGAAAACGTCGAAGCTTAAAAAATGAGCAAAATACACACGGAAGAACAGTTTGAATCGGCAATTGAGGCTCATCTTATGGCCAAGGGCTATTCAGCCCTGCCCAAAGATGGGTATGATGTTGAACGGGCGTTTTTCCCAGCTCAGGTAATAGGCTTTATCCGCGAAACCCAGGCAGAAGAACTAAAACGCATTGAAACCATGCTGGGGGATAAAACCGATGAGAGCCTGCTCAAAGATCTCAATTTCTGGCTCAATTCACAGGGCATGCTGCCGGTGCTGCGAAACGGGTTCAAGTGCCATGGCCGGACCTTTCGGGTCTGTTTTTTTAAACCGGCCCACGGAATGAATCCAACGCTTGAGTCGCAGTATGGTGCCAACCGGCTTTCCGTGATCCGTCAGTTGCGCTACAGCAGCAAAAACAGCAATGAACTGGATCTGCTTCTCTCTATCAACGGGCTGCCGGTGATCACAGCTGAGTTAAAAAATCCCATGACCGGGCAGACCGTGGAAAACGCGATCCGTCAGTATAAAAAAGACCGGGATCACCGGGAATTGCTGTTTGATTTCAAAAAACGCGCTCTTGTCCATTTTGCGATGGATACAGAACTGGCTTATATGACTACGCGCCTGGCCGGCTCAGCATCATTTTTTAACGCTTTTGTCAACAAAAAAATGATGTTTTTATAAAAAAATGCTATCGGAGTTACCTTGCAAAAACCTAACCGGACATCACTGGCTTTTTCCACTAAAAGATAGACTTTTTTAAAACCGGGAAAATGGGAATGCGTCCCTTCAAAGAGCGCCGTCATTTTATGGGCAAGCTTTGTGAAAAAGCAGGTGTTAAACCCTTTGGGTTTCATGCGATCAGTCACTTGTCAACCTCTATCTTGTACGACCTTGGGTATTCAGTATCGGTGATACAGACAATATTGCGGCATAAAAGCCCCAGCACAACGGAGAGATACTTGAAGAGCCTGGGCTTGGAAAATGTCCGTGAAGCACTTGAAAACCTGGCAATGGACCGTAATCCAGAAAGAAGGGAGGAACCGGATTATGGTAAGCTTATGTTTGGCCTGTAACAAAAAAGCCGTCCTGGGAGCCGTCTACTCCTGGGATGGCTTATGTCAAGTTAGATAACTTGTTGATTTTGTTGGCGTCCCCAAGGGGATTCGAACCCCTGTCGCAGGCGTGAAAGGCCTGTGTCCTGGACCGGGCTAGACGATGGGGACACTTAACTTTTGACACCTATCAGGTTGGTGGGCCGTGCTGGGCTCGAACCAGCGACTCTCTGCTTAAAAGGCAGATACTCTACCGACTGAGTTAACGGCCCGTAGACAGTGTCAAAAACAGGGGTAATCTATATGTTATAACGCTTATTGTCAACTATTTTTTTTGATTTAAATTATTTTTTTCAACCTCTCTTTTTCTAAAAACCTTCTTTGAACAGCTCTTCCGTGCTCAACACCTCATCCGGACTTGGGGTATACTGCGTCGGCTCCGTGCCTTCCTTAAAACATTCAAAAATGGTTTGTTTACTTTGGGCAATGGGCCGAAGGCCGGTTTCGGCATCTATTTTAACGCGAATAATACCCTCGGGCACGGTAAATTCCTCCACGGATTTACCCTCCAGCGCATGCTGCATATAATCCAGCCAGATGGGGCTTGCAGCCCGGGAACCTGTCTCTCCTCTCCCGATGGGCGCTTCCTGGTCAAGCCCCACCCATACCCCTGTGGTGTACCTGGGGGTAAAGCCCATGAACCAGGCATCGTGAAGGTCATTGGTGGTGCCTGTTTTACCTGCCGCAGGGCGGTTCAGGGCCTTGACTCGCTGGCCGGTGCCCTCCTGCACCACGCTTTCAAGCATACTTGTTATGATATAGGCCGTGCCCATATCAATAACTTTTTTACGAATCAATTTGGAAGATTCCAAAAGCGTGTTGTCCCGGTCATAAATTTCAGTGATAAATACCGGCTCAATCAGGTAGCCCAGGTTGGAAAACACTGAATACGCCTTGGTCAATTCGAACAGGGAAACGCCTGAAGACCCAAGGGCTATGGATAGATTCCGGGGGATGGGGGATGTGATTCCAAGCTTTCTTGCATAACTGATGACATAATCTATGCCGATATCCTGGAGGATTTTAATACTGACAATATTCCTGGAGTTCGTCAGGGCCTGGCGGAGCAACGTGGGTCCATAGAATTTTCCCGCATCATTGTGGGGTTTCCACACCCTGTCATGCAGCCTGTCCTCATATACCACAGGGGAGTCAATGATAATTGTGGCCGGCGTGTATCCCTTGTCAAGGGCTGCCGCGTACAGGATGGGCTTGAACGCGGAACCTGGCTGGCGTCTTGACTGAAAAGCCCGGTTGAACTGGGAATCTTTAAAATCCCTTCCGCCAATCATGGCTTTGACATAGCCGGTTTCAGCCTCAATGCTCAAAAGTGCTGACTGGACAATGGGTTCCTGGTACAGGGTAAATTCATATTCCTTTTCCCCGGCTATCTCCTCAAGGACTTTAATGTAGATGACATCCCCGGTGTTTAGGGCCTGGGAGGGTTTTGAGATCCTGGCAGATTGGTAGGATATTTTGGGGTTTGGCTTTCTGGCCCATGTCATGGTGGCTAACCGGATGATGCCTGTGATATCACCAACCCGTACATGGGTAACTTTGTTGTAATCGTCCACCTCCAGAACCACCCCTTTGTATATCTCTCCCTTGACCGGGCGGCTGCCGTTCAGTTCTCCGGCAATGGTGCGACAGAACTCCTCTACCTGAAGGGCTGGTATGTTTTTTACAGGGCCTCGGTATCCGCAGCGTTGATCTAAATCTGCCAGACCTTTATTGACTGCGGCCCGGGCTATTTTCTGCAGCTCAATGTTCACTGCGGTATGGATGCTCAACCCTTGGGTGTAAAGCATCTCCTTGCCATATTTTTTTTCGACATACCGTCTAACATGTTCAGTGTAACAGGGAACCCTTTCGATGAACCAGTTTTTCCGGGGCTTGATATCCAGTTTGGCACCCATGGCTTCGGTAGCCTCCAGATTGGAGATCATACCCTCTTCCTTCATACGGTTCAGGGTATAAACCTGGCGCTGCCTGGCCAGTTCCAGATGCTGAAAAGGGCTGTATCTGCTGGGTGCCTGGGGCAGACCCGCCAGCATGGCACATTCAGCCAGGGTCAGATCCTTAACATGTTTTCCAAAATAGTTTTCAGAAGCCGCTTCAACACCGTAAGCGCCGTGTCCCAGGTAAATCTGGTTTAAATAAAGGAAAAGTATCTCATCTTTGGAAAGCTGTTTTTCAATTTTATAGGCCAGAATCGCTTCTTTAACCTTGCGCTCATAAGTTTTTTCCGGGGTAAGAAGAAAAGATTTGGTCACCTGCTGGGTAATGGTGGAACCGCCCTGGACAATCGAACCGGCCCTAAAATTTTTAATAAACGCCCTGACAATTGATTTCACATCAATGCCGGGATGCTCCCGGAACCGAGAATCTTCTGCCGCCACAAAAGCATTTAGCAGATTAGAAGGCATGTCGGACAAAGGAATAACGATTCTGCGCTCTTTATAAAACTCGCCGATTTTTCTGCCGTCATCGGAAAAAACATTGGTCACAATGGCGGGGCGGTAATCACTGAGCGTATTGATCTGGGGAAGATCTCGGCTCAAATAAAAAAATCCGGCGGTAATGGCTGCAAATCCGGAAATAATTGCAAGGAGAAACAGGATAAATATCCACATGAAAAAGGAGAAACATAAGCTTTTTTCTTTTTTCTTGCTTCGCTTCTTCAGAATCTGGGTGCGACTTTGTTGTTTTGTCATAAGGTTTGGAAATAGTATTATATTTTAATAAAATAGTTGCTTTTATCAGATTAGAATTAAGATGGCAATAGAAAGGCTGGGCCCGTCTTCTGAAGCCCCTTCCCTTGCCTGGCAATGCATTTGGATGATGTTACATACACGTATGAAATCTTGAGTGAAGGCTTTTTCACTGTGTTTCACAAAAAAGACCTCATCATCAGGGGGAGACGGGTTTTATTGCCATTCGGTTCTGCTGCCCACATTCAAGGCATCTGGCAACAAGGGGTTACAGGCCTTGGTTGCCACTGTGCTTGAAGGGCGTCATCCGGCACAGATGGTCAACCCCATAGACCATAACGGCCCGGGCGCACTTTATGTCATGCCGGCTTTTTTTTTGCGGAATATTACAATTATTAATTGACATTTTGTGTTTAAACCATTAATTATTTAGGTTTTGATATGGTCGGCCGGATAAAATATGTAAAAGATTAAGATGCTTCTAAATCTTGATCGCCTTAATGAACCGGCTTCAAGCGGCTTTTGCCGACTTCAATTTATCGAACAATCAAAATTATAAGGAAGACAAAAGAGTCATGCCGGAACTTGATTTTGACAAAACCGGCGGGCTGATTCCCGCCATTGCCCAAGATGCGGACACAGGAGAGGTGCTGATGCTGGCCTATATGAACCAAGAGGCCTTTGAAGAAACACTTGCCTGCGGCAATGCCGTATATTACAGCCGGTCCAGAAAAAAATTATGGAAAAAGGGGGAAACCTCGGGACACGTTCAAAAAGTCAGGGAGATCCGGGTGGACTGTGACAACGACACTGTGCTTCTCAAGGTGACCCAGGTGGGCGGTGCAGCCTGTCACAAAGGGTATAAGAGCTGTTTTTACAAAGTTCTAGATAACGATGCATTCAAAATAGTTGAACAGCGGGTCTTTGATCCGGAAGAGGTATACAAATAATGAATAAAAAATTAAAGCTGGGCATCCCCAAAGGAAGCCTGCAGAATGCGACTGTCAGCCTGTTCAGACGTTCGGGATGGAAAATAAATGTGGAAGGCCGAAGCTATTTCCCGGACATTGATGACGACACCATTGAATGCGCCCTGTGCCGGGCCCAGGAAATGTCGATCAATGTGGAATCCGGGGTTATTGATGCCGGCCTGACCGGTCTTGACTGGGTGGCGGAACATGAGTCTGATGTCCATGTGGTGGCAGACCTCGTTTATTCAAAGGTTTCATCCCGTCCGGCCCGCTGGGTGGTCGCCGTGGCCGGAGATTCCGACATCAACAATCTTGAAGACCTGGAAGGCAAAACCATTTCCACCGAACTTGTGAAATTTACACAACGCTATTTCCAGTCCCGTAACATCAATGTGAATGTGAAATTTTCCTGGGGGGCCACTGAAGCCAAAATCGTGTCCGGCCTGGCTGATGCCATCGTGGAGATTACAGAGACAGAAAGCACGATCCGGGCACACAATCTAAAGGTCATCCACGAGATGATGAAAACCAATACCCAGCTTATTGCCAATAAAACCGCCTGGAAGGATCCGGTAAAGCGGGAAAAGATTGAGCAGATTGCCATGTTGCTCCAGGCTGCCCTTGTGGCGGAAAAGCTTGTGATGCTTAAAATGAATGTGCCGGAATCCAAGTTACCTGCTGTGGTTGAGCTTCTGCCAAGCCTGAACGCCCCCACCGTGGCCTCCCTCTATCAATCCGACTGGTTTTCCGTGGAAACCGTGGTTGAAATCAGTGTGGTCCGGGATCTGGTGCCCCAATTATTGAAAGCAGGGGCAGAAGGTATAATTGAATGCTCATTGAACAAGGTGATCTAAAAATGAGTGTGGCCAAAAGATGTGAACAGATAAAACCGTTCATTGTCATGGACGTGATGGAGAAAATCCATGAGATGGAAGCCCGGGGTATTGACGTGATTCACATGGAGATCGGTGAACCGGACTTTAATGTGCCTGAATGCGTCAACCGGGTCTGTATTGAAGCCCTGAAGCAAAACGAAACCGGTTATACCAACAGTTTAGGAGACCTTCGTCTGCGTCGGGCCATCAGTGATTATCACAAACGCATCTACGGCACGACTGTGGAACCTGGTCAAATCCTTGTAACCAACGGAACATCGCCGGCCATGCTTCTGCTGTTCAGCGCACTGCTGGACCCCGGTGACGAGGTCATCGTTTCAGATCCCCACTATGCCTGCTATGCCAATTTCATACGGTATGTCCAGGGTGAACCTGTTTTTGTCAAGGTGCATGAGCAGGACGGCTTTGTCTATAAACCCGAAGCCATCAGGGAAAAAATCACACCTAAAACCAAGGCTATTTTCATTAATTCCCCGTCCAATCCCACCGGAACCGTCATCCCCGAGAGCCGGATGAAGGAAATTGTTGAGGTGGCCAAAGAACATGGACTGTATATTATTTCCGATGAAATTTACCACGGCCTGACATATGAAGGAAAAGACCACTCCATTTTGGAATTTACCGACCAGGCCTTTGTCCTGAACGGTTTTTCAAAACTGTTTGCCATGACAGGGCTTCGCCTGGGCTACCTGATCGCACCCCCCAAATTTATCCGGGCCCTTCAGGTACTGCAGCAAAACTTCTTTATCTGTGCCAATTCCATTACGCAGTTAGCCGGCGTGGCTGCATTGACCGATGCGGATAAGGAAATCCAAACCATGCGCGATACGTATAATGAGCGCAGGGAATTTATGATCAGGCGATTAAAAGAGATGGGGCTTTCAATGATGGCAGAGCCCACCGGTGCGTTTTATGTTTTTGTGGATTTCAAACATATTTCCACCGATTCCTATACCCTGGCATTTGATATCCTGGAAAAGGCACACATCGGGGTTACTCCGGGCATTGATTTTGGCGCAAACGGTGAAGGGTATCTGCGGTTCTCCTATGCCAATTCCCTGGACAATCTTAAAATCGGGATGAACCGCCTGGAAGAATATTTGAAAAGGTATGCATGAAAATTCGTGCTGTTGAATTTATAAAAAGTGCGGTAAAGCCCGCCCAGTATCCGGAATACGATTTCCCGGAAATCGCGTTTGCGGGCCGATCCAATGTGGGAAAATCCTCTTTGATCAACACCTTGATTAACCGCAAGGATATGGTCAAAACAAGCTCCCGGCCGGGATGCACCCAGCTGATTAACTTCTTTCTGATTAACGATGGTTTATCCCTGGTGGATCTTCCAGGATATGGATATGCCAAGGTATCAAAAAAAATTAGAGCACAATGGCAGCCTATGGTGGAAACCTATATGGGAACGCGAAAAAACCTGCTGGGGCTGATTCTGCTCATTGATATCCGCAGGGATCCCGGCAAAGAGGAACTTGAGATGGTCCGATGGCTTGAAACAAAACAGATACCCTGTCTTCTGGTGTTGACCAAAGCGGACAAATTGTCTAAAACCAAACAACTAAAGCAGTTTGATGCAGCCTGTACAGCATTTAACCGCGACCGGAACGGGATCGTTCTTTTTTCGGCTAAAACCCGCCAGGGTCGCCAAATCATATGGGATGAAATCCACAACCTCATTGACTGGTATCAGGAGGAGGAATAGATGTCTAATATCTCCCGTTCGGGGTTTGTGGGTATTATCGGCGCGCCCAACGCGGGTAAATCCACATTGCTCAATCAGGTTCTGGGTCAAAAAATTTCAATTACATCCAAAAAACCCCAGACCACCCGGGACCGGATCCTTGGTGTTGTGAATCGTCCCCATTCCCAGATCGTGTTCCTGGATACGCCCGGAATTCACAAAAGCACAACCCTGCTCAATCAAAGAATCGTTGCCCAGGCCATCCAGGCCATGGACGATGTGGATTTGATTCTTTTTATGGTGGATGCGGCATCCCGGAACTATGCGTCGGAAAAAATGATCGTAAAGCAGTTTGAAACCGTTCGTAAACCTGTGATTCTGGCGCTGAACAAAATTGATCTGGCCAAAAAAGCGGCTGTGTATGAGCAGGTGGCGACGTTCAAGGATATGTACGCGTTTGAAACCATTGTACCTGTCTCTGCCAGGGAAAATATCCAGATGGATCTGCTTCTTGACGAATTGGAATCCCGACTGCCCCAGGGACCGCCCCTTTATCCCGAAGAGACTTTCACCGATGTCTCCGAAAAATACATGGTCAGCGAAATTATCCGGGAAAAGGTATTCAGACTCACCGGCATGGAAATTCCCTATTCATCCGCTGTAACTGTGGATGCCTTTGAAGTGGAAAAAAAACTGATCGTCATCCATGCGAGCATTCATCTGGTGCGTGATTCCCAAAAAGGTATCGTTATCGGAAAAAACGGAAGCATGCTCAAGCGTATCGGATCAATCGCCCGCAAAGATATTGAACAGATCCTGGGCAGCAAGGTGCTGCTCAAGCTGTTTGTCAAGGTAACCCGGGATTGGGTTTCAAATAAGCGTCACCTCAGCGAGTTTGGATATTAAAGGCTGACGATATGTTTTTTTCTTTTCCCGACGATGCTGCACTGAAAAAGGAACGGGTAAAGGCCAGGCAACTTCGGGCCAGCCAGTGGTGGAAGCGAAAACGATCGTCCGGGATATGTCACTATTGCGGAGAGAGTTTCTCTCCCAAAGAGCTGACCATGGATCATGTGATTCCCATTTCCCGGGGAGGGCGCTCGGAGAAATTTAACCTGGTGCCATGCTGCAAGGCATGCAACACTCAAAAACAACGCATGTTGCCGGCGGAGTGGGATGACTACATGTTACGGATAGGGGCTGATAAAAAAAACCAACCGGAATAAATCCCGGTCGGTTTTTATATCTTTTTATTTTAATTGTTGCTATTTGTTACTGCACAGCCTGTGGATGGTCTGGGCATGCCATTCCCCACGACCGGAAAAGGTGGGCTGTCCAAGATCAATGAGATGCTTGGCAACCTGATCATAGGTCGCACCTTGTTCCCGCATGGTGTTGATGATATCCATAATTTCCTCTCTGGGCATCAGTTCCACGGATTCCCCGGATGATGCGTCTGCCGGAGAAGGCGATTCAACAATCTTTCTGCGCCTTTTTAGAATATTGGCATCTTGATTGTCGTTATGGGCTGAGACTTTCCGGCGTTCTTCCTCGGCAATCTCCGCCTTGAGCAAATCTTCCACTGTGCCGTCAACATCTTCTTCATCCGGGGCCTGAGACGATGTGTAATGATGCTCAAATGTCGGAGCAATATCCATCTTCTGGTCCGGGGAAAAATTCAGGCGATCCATGATGATCTCAATGGCATCAGCCTGGCGCTGGAGCAGGTCCGCAGTTCTTTCCTGAATCGTAATCATATATTCCTGATTTTTAATCAGAATATCAACCTGGGTGCCTATATTCTCCAAGATATCGGCTAAAAGAAGGGTATTGGGCTCTTCAGACATCTGGTTACCGGGAGTCTGGGGAAGTCCTGGAGGCATAGGGCGTTTCATTTGGGGGGGTCTATTATTACTGGGATAGCCGGATCCACCATATGAATTGAACCTGGATGTGTTTGAATAATACGAATTGTCAAAATTTTTTCTTGTTTTAGGTGTTCTCGGCTTTTCGGCCTGGCCGTTACGAAGGCTTTGTAAAAAATCGTTCATTATAATAACCTCATTCTCCTTGATTCTCCTTATGCCGCATGTATAAATTTTATTGGCTCTGGGATTTACCTTGGCCCTCCTTAATCAAATAATGCGTGCAATAATAAGGAGTTAAAATAATTAATTTTTCTTTGGACAGATCGCAGACGTCTTTATCTAATTTTTCAAGCCGCTTGTCAAGAGGATTTTAACAATTTCCTAATATTGAACAACCGGATATTGTTTATCAACTGTTTATCAAAGGGGGGGAGTCTTGCCACCAGATGTCTGCTTCGAAGCATATTGAATACTTCAATAGTGTATGATAACATAATTTTTAAAAATGGCAACCCGTTAAGAAATTATTTTTCGGGCAAAAATTGTAAAAAAATCGTAAAGAAAGATTGTAGATGAAAAATAAGCACTATGAGCCCCCTTTTACGGTGGATACCGCTGATGTTATTACACCGGATCTGCTGGAACCGATTGAATACGCATATAAGTCCAAACGCAGCATTGATATTAAAATCACCCAGCCCGAATACACGTCGGTCTGCCCCATGACAGGTTTGCCCGATAACGGAACCATCATTATCGAGTATCGTCCGGATGCCCATCTGGTGGAGTTAAAATCGCTTAAATATTATCTGATGCAGTACAGGAACGTCGGGATGTTTTATGAGCATGTGGTGAATAAAATTCTGGACGATCTGGTCTTGGTGATAAAGCCCCTTTACATGAAGGTGACAGGCGAATTCACCCCACGCGGCGGGATTTCGTCCGTGGGATCTGCCGAATATATCAAGCCTTGAGGCCTGCCTCAAAATCCCGGATCATCTCAATGACATGGGCACTGCTTGCAAGGGTGGATAATTCTTTACGGAACGCAGCGGCACCGGGAAATCCCCGGATAAACCATGCAAGCCTTCCCCGAAGCATCCTGCATGCCGTGATTTCTCCGAAATAAGATACATACCCCTGGGTCAGCGATTCCATTTTTCTGAAGATGTCCCGAGGCTCAGGAAGATTGAAAGAGCCATGGACCACATACTGTTCGATCTGTGAAAGGATGAAGGGATTGGCCATGGCTGCTCTTCCCACCATGACAGCATCACAGCCGGTCCTGGAAAGCATGTCTCCTGCGTCCTGGGGCGTAATGATATCCCCGTTACCGATCACGGGAATACGAACCGCCTGTTTAAGTCGCGCAATCAGCTGCCAGTCCGCCTTTCCCCTGAATCCCTGCACGGCCGTCCTCGGGTGAAAGGCAATGGCGTCGACGCCCTGGTCTTCGGCGATTTTTGCCAAAGTCACGGCCTGATCCCCGGAGGGATCCCACCCGCTGCGTATTTTTATGGTAAAAGGAAGGGGCGTGGCATCCCTGACGGCCTTTAAAATTTTACGGGCAAGCGCCGGATTTTTCATTAACGCAACGCCGGCGCCCTGCTTGATCACTTTTCTAACACTGCACCCAAAATTGATATCAATGATATCCGCTGTGCCAAGATCATTGATAACCGCTGCAGCCTGTCCCATGGACACCGGATCTGAACCGAAAATCTGCACAGAGAGCGGCCGCTCATTTTCCTGTGACTTAAGCAGGGTTATCGTTTTCTCTGCGTTATAAAATATGCCCTTGGCACTGATCATCTCCGAGCATACGACCGCGCATCCGCAATCCTTTACCATTTTCCTGAATGGCAGATTGGTAATCCCGGCCAGGGGGGCCAGAAAGGTAACTCCATTAATTTCTAAATCTTTTATTTTCATGTTCTGTTGCGGGTTTAATTTTTTTTGTGGGGGGACACGCCGGGTTAACCGGTAGCCGGTTCTGTAACATCAAGGCCTGTCCTGGCATAACAGAAAAGGCAGTTGTGAAAACAAGGATGGTCTTCATATGAACCGATGTCAAAGGATTTTGTGCATTGACATCCCTTTTTTCGCCGCTGACCATAATCGCCGCGGGTTTCGGGATTGCCGCCAAACAAGGCTTTGTAAAGATGCCCATTAATGCACGCGTTAGGGGATGCATATGCCTGTAATCCGGCCGTCTCCATCAGTTCTTTTTCACAACATAAAAAAAGGTCCATGCCAAGATGTTTAAGAGATTGCGCCATACTGCGGATAATTTTTGTTTTGCGATCCATACCGGGATCTATGAATTTGAGCATGGGTCTGCCCGACTCAGCCATACGCTTGATTCTTGCGGCCACCTTTTTATAAGGATCATAAAAACTGGTAATACATTGTTTAATACCCATCTGTGCCAATTTCCCTGCGATATCTTCAAAGGCGTCAAGGTTGTTAAACATCCGACCGCCCTTCTCATAAAAACAGATGGGGTCGAAACGCCAGGCAAGCTGTACGGGACTTAAATCCCGGGCAATGCGCCGGGCCTGGGCCAGACGGTCTGAAAGATCCGGCAGGCCGGGTTCAAGATCTTTTAAAGGGGTATTAATGGTAAAATTAAAAAACAGGTGAAATCCTTTTTGGGCTAAAATTTTGTGGGCGCTTAAATCCAGAAACGGACCATAATTTTTGGACCAAAAAACAATGGTATGGATCTCTTTTGGTGTTGCATCAACCCTGCGGGACTGTCTGTTAAACGGATTGGTTACAAAAAAATACCCCTTCTCAATCTGGTCCAGAAACCAGGGCGTATACCATCCTGGTATATCTGTACGTCTGGAGGCGGACAAGATACCGGCAGGAACGGCCAAGCTAAGGCTCCTGCCCGTTTTTATGAGCTTTGCGTTTGGAAAAGGAGATAATTTTGCCCTTATTTTTTTCGGGAGGATTGTCGGTTTCAGAGGATTCAATATCTTTGTCGTTTTCAGGAGATGTTTCCGACAAGTTGTCGTGTTCAAAAGGCGCGACCGGGGCCGCCACCTTTTCCAGCCGCATACTTTTGCCGTTCATGGAAAAGGTCTCTCCATTGATGTAGTCTGCTTTTAAAATCCAGGTAACAACCTGCAAGGGCACCTGCAGCATCAGTAACCTGATCTGGAACCAGTCTTTTTTATGGTCCGGCACAATATCTTCAATTCTGGCGAAACTGACTGGATCGTCTTCCAGGTAAATCAGTACAATATCCTTTATTTCTGCCACATGGCCTCCATCATCAGGCGTTATATCTTAATATTTTTATCTTCGGTCAGACACTAAACACTCAATAACATCCGACCCGCAGCATATACCACAGACGTAAAATTATCAAAAGTTCTGATTTGGCATGACTGAAACGTTTCGGATCGTATCGCATTGTAAAGTGTTTCACCGAATGCCATCTGTACACGCCGTTCTGCATTTTTTATAGTGATCCGGATAAATAATGTTTTGAAAACGTGTAACTATTTTGGCATATTGCTTGCTGTCTTTACTATTGAGATTATTTTTTTATAAAATGACAACAGACCTGCTTAATTCTTATTTTAAAGGAAATGGCGAATGGAATTTTTGTTTGTGATCGGTTTTGTTGCAGTTTATCTACTGTTTCAAATCTATATTCTTCCTAAAATGGGTGTATCCACCTGAATGCGTGATGCCTGTCAGGTGACAGACAAAAAGAAAAAAAAGAACCCGTTTGAAGATAACGATTGATTGTTATGTAACGCTACCTTATTGTTACCAGGTGTCTGGTAACGTTCTGGGCAACAGTGCATAGATGAGAATTTTTCTGCAACGCGACAGAGGTTTGCGTTTGCGTTCAAACACTAAATATACGGGAGACGTGTGAATAACGACGGGATCAGGAATCTTAATTTCTTAAACCACATTTTAGATGCCATGGCTGAAGGGTTGTTTACTTTGGATCAGGACGGTAAAATTACAGCCTGGAACCAGGCGATGGAAAATATCAGCGGCTATACCGCCCAAGAGGCCGTGGGACAGCGGTGCTGCCTGATAAAATGCAGCCGGTGTTATGATCAGGTGAATCCGTCGGATATATCCCAATGCGGGGTGCTGGCCCATGGCAAAACAGAAGCCAAGGAGTGCTTTATTCGGCACAAGGACGGTTATGATGTGCCGGTGATTAAAAATGCCAGACTGGTTCGGGATGAAAAGGGCAATGTGCTGGGCATTGTGGAAACGTTGACCGATTTAACGGAAATTAAAGCCATCAAGGCCCGGGAAGCGTCTGCCAAGCAGGAACTTAAAAAACGTTACGCGTTAGGTAATATTATTGGTAAATCAGCAGCCATGGAAAAGGTATTCCATGCCATCCGGGCTGCAGCAGACAGCCGGGCGACCATCCTGATCCAGGGGGAGAGCGGCACAGGCAAAGAGCTTGTAGCCCGGGCCATCCACTATGAATCGGCCGGAGGGCAGCGTCCCCTGGTAACGGTGAACTGCTCGGCACTGTCCGAGACCCTGCTGGAAAGTGAGTTGTTCGGTCATGTCAAAGGCGCTTTCACCGGTGCGCACAAAGACCGGATCGGACGGTTTGAACAGGCAGATACGGGCACGATATTTCTTGATGAAATCGGTGAACTGACGCCATATATGCAGGTAAAGCTGCTGCGGGTGCTCCAGGAAAGGGAAATTGAACGGGTGGGAGATACCCGGAAAAAGAAAATTGACATCCGGATTATTGCTGCCACCCATAAAGATTTGAACACCCTGACCCGGGAGGGTACGTTTCGTGAGGATTTGTATTACCGCCTTAAGGTGTTTCCCATTCGCCTTCCGCCGTTGCGTCAGCGTTTGGAGGATATCCCTTTGCTGGTCCGAAGCTTCATTGAAAAGGGGAACAAGCACGAAGGCATGGAGATTCGCAATGTGACCCCTGACGCCATGAAAGCGCTGATGGCCTATCCCTGGCCCGGAAATGTGCGGGAGCTGGAAAATGCCATTGCCCATGGCTTTGTGCTGTGCCGCACCCGGGAAATAAGCCGAGAGGATCTGCCGGACGAGGTTTGCGGCCAGGATCAATTCTATGCCGCGCCCCCAGGCAGCTCCGCATTCCCAAGCCCGCTATCCTTTTCCCCGACACATTTGACCCGGGAACGTCTATTGTTGCTTCTGGATGCCTGCAACTGGAATAAGGCTGAAGTGGCAAGACAGCTTGGAAAAAGTCGGACCCTTGTATGGAAGTACATGAAAAAATGGGATATTCCCCTTCAAAAAGGTTAACTTCCAATATTACACACATGGGGTGCAAGCCCAAAACAAAAATGAAACTAAAGCCACCAATAATGCAGGTTCAAGCTTTGCGCCGCAGGCCCTTCGCGTTCTTGTTTATAGTTTCATGTAAGGAGCCACAATGACAGATCCCCTGTTTGCCCCCATTAAAATCAATCAATTGAGCATTCCCAACAGAATCTACATGCCGCCCATGCACTTGGGCATGGCACAGGCATTTGAAGTAACGGATCAAATCGTTGAATTTTACGCAAGGCGGGCCAAGGGCGGACCGGGTATGATCTGCGTCGGATATGCCACGGTGGACGAACTGTCCGGCAACACCCGGAACATTGGTGCCCATGATGATAAATGAACGGCAATGATTTTATGCCGGGCGGCAATCAATGATCCGATCTCATCGAATATGCAAAACAACTCTCCCAGGGACCTGTGGATGCCCTGTGTATCAATGTGGGCTGGCATGAAGCCCGGGTGCCCCAAATTGTGGTCCAGGTGCCCAGGGGGGCATTTGGCTATCTTGCCCGGGATATCCGGACCGCTGTAGAAGTCCCTGTAATCGCAAGCCACAGGATCAATGACCCTGAAACCGCAAGGGAGATGATCGATCACGGTTTTTGCGACATAGTTGCCATGGGACGCAGTCTGATCGCAGATCCGGATCTGCCCAAAAAAGCCCGTGAAGGCAGAGAAAAGGAGATTGTCCATTGTATTGCCTGTGCCCAGGGCTGTTTGGACAACCTGTTCAAACTCAAGCATGTGGAGTGCCTCTGCAATCCTTTGGCCGGCCATGAGTTCCGGAACAACGCCGGGAAAGTTGACGCAGCAAAAAAAGTGATGCTGGTTGGTGGCGGAGTTGCCGGTATGACCGCGGCACTTACCTGCGCCCGGCGCGGCCATGATGTTGTCCTGTATGAGCGTTCCAGGCGCCTGGGCGGCCAGCTCCACCTGGCGGCAGCGCCTCCGGGCAGGAAAGAGTTTGCCCAATTGTCAGATGACCTTGAACATCAGCTCGCTGTGGAAAAAATCCCCGTGATGTTGAACTGCAGGGTGGACGAAGCCCTTATTTCAAAGGAAAAACCCGATGCCCTGCTCCTTGCCACAGGTGCGCGTCCCCTTGAACCGCCCATCCCCGGCATGGACCTGCCCCATGTGACAGGAGCCTGGGATGTTCTTGAAGACAAGGTGGAAACCGGCAAACATGTGGCCGTGATCGGCGGCGGGGCTGTGGGGGTTGAAACCGCATTGTTCCTTGCGGAAAAAGGCACCATGCCGGCGGAAATCATCAAATTTCTGCTGATCAACAAGGCCGAAACTGCGGAAGCTCTTTTTGAAATGGCAACCACAGGCAGCAAAAAGGTGTGTCTCATCGAGATGACGAATCGCATTGGAAAGGAGATCGGTAAATCAACCCGGTGGGGGATGATGCAGGATCTTGAGCGTTTTGTCGATTCTGGGGCCTGAACACAACTGGCTACCATGCATTTATCCATTTCTTTCGGGCATCAACATTCAGAAACCCAAAGCAAGCCATCCTATTTCCGTGGTCATTGCTGGGGGGCCATAGGAATGCTGATTGGATCTATGGCTTCTCCTTTTTGTATACCGTTATCTCTTAAAATCCATCAAGGACTCATTCACGTAAATGATGGGAACTGCTCTGAGGAAACCAGAGATACGCTGGGAAACAGGATTATTCAAATGGCGCTAAATTTTGCGATGAAGCATAATATCCGCAGCGTCCTTGCTCTGGACGCTTTTTCCCCCAGTGCCGATCTCTTCAAACTGGCCGGTTCGGTGTTCTCTGTACAGTATCAATCGCCACTGATTACGTTGATTATAAGAGCCAAAAAGAACTGTGTGGCCTATTTCGAAGCACAGATACCTCAAAAAAAAAGCCCGGGTAGACCACCAGAGTATGGTTAAAAAGTACGGTTATTAGAGCTATTTGATCATCAACACCTATTCTCAAAAATCGAATGCACAATTTATTGGAAAATTGAAGAGATTTCAATCACTTCCCTGGATTTACTCTGGAAGCCGACAGCTGGTCTGATCCGTTTTGTGCTGGCAATTACCAGTCGTGGTCCTATCGTATTGATGTGCAGTGACCTGCATCAAGATCCTGTTATGGCCCTTGAACTTTATTGCGCCAGGGTCCGTATCGAAACTATGTTTGATATGCTCAAAAATGTCATGGGTGTTTTTCGATATCGATTTTGGACAAAGGGTTTGCCGCGCCATTCCAGAAAGCCCAGAAAGAATAAATATTTGAATCCTCGGATGGGCATTGATTAAAAAAGAAAAGTCAGACGCTGCTTTGATGCATATGAACGATTTGTCATGATCGGTTCAATTGCTCTTGATTTGCTGCAACTGATTTCATTAAAATATCAAAATTCTGTATGGCGTGAATTTCAAGGCTTCTTGAGAACAAAATCCAGAAGCCTCCCCTCTGAACGAACGGTCAAATTTGGAACATTAAGGGAAGGAGTACGTCGATATATTGCCTCCCAAAGTTACGACTCACGAGTTTTTAACAGTTTCAACTTTTTAATATGTTGCCACGAAGGACACGAGGTTCACGAAGATATTAGCGTATTATACTTCGTGTTCTTCGTGAACTTCGTGGTTTTAATTTGTTTCAGGTTAATTTCAATCATCAGTCTCTTTCTCCTGCTCCGGCTGTTGCGATTCTGGTGTTTTGGCAGAAAAAAACCGGTCAGCCCCCTTAATGGAACGGATATGAATATCCCGTTGGGGAAAGCTGATCTCTATGTTGTTTTCCCGGAACTTTTTATCGATCCTGAATCTGACATCCGTATCCACCTCCAGCATATGGTCCACATCAGTCCAAAGCCGCAGCACAAATATCAGGGCACTGTCGCCAAAATCCGTAAAAATCACGTCTGCCCGCGGATATCGAAGGACATTGGGAGCGTCCACAGCAATCTGCAATAAAATCGTTCTGACCAGTTCGATATCTGATCCGTATGCCACGCCCACGCTGATTTTGCGACGGATCCGTTTATCCTTGAAACTCCAGTTGGTCAACTGATTGCTGATGAGATCGGCATTTGGGATAATCAGGGAGGCATTGTCATAGGTCTGTACTATTGTGGAGCGAACATTTATTTTTCTCACCCTGGCCCAGATGCCGTTAATTTCCACATCATCCCCCACTTGAATGGGCCGCTCAAACAGCAGGATGATGCCGGATATAAAATTGTTAAAAATATTCTGCAAGCCAAATCCGATACCAATGCCCAGGGCACCAAAGGCGACGGCCAGGGAGGCCGTGTTCAACCCAAAAGCATGAAGGGCCATGAGAAGGCCTATGGCCCAAATCATATAAGAGGAGATGGTTGTGATGGACTCCTGCATGCCCTGGGCCATACCGGACCGGCTTAAGAATTTTTTCTGGAACAACCATTTCCATATCCGCACCAGGGCATAGGTAAAAATAAGTATAAGTCCTGCACTAATCGCTCCCAAAAAGCTGAACCGCATACTGCCGATGCTCAAGGGAACGGCAAGAACCTGATACAGATGACCCAGCACGGTCTGGGGATCCCCCCACCAGATCAGCAGCAGAAGAATTGAAAGGGTAACCATCCAGCAGAACTGACCTGCCCGGATGATCAGCCACTGAACAGGATAGTCATCATAAACAAACTCTTCGGTCCTGCTATGGCTTTGCTCCCTGTAATACAGATCCCATTCCAGGAGCAAATGATAGAAGATCCCCCACCAGAAAACAACCACAAGACTTTGAACCCAGGAAAGGACCCAGTGAGAGGCAAGCAATTCATAACCGGTCATATCCAGCATAAGAGAAAGACCGGAAATCAGAAGCATCACATATTTAGTGGTTAAAAGCCGGATCAGCTGATTTTTATCCTGATGATTTCCCCCCGAAGACTGCAGTGTATTAAAATTAACATCACGCCAGGTTCTCAGAGTCCAGACAACCATGATCAATGCCCCTGTCACGCGCAGCAGGATCAATAGACCCGAACTTTGCCCCAAAACGTCATATAACACCCCATAGGCAAGAACAAAAACAGCAACAGTCCGGGTGAAACGAATCAGATGCCGGGCATTGGATTTCCCACCCACGGCATCGACAAAAACCGTTTTCAAGGCGCGGCAAATCCATCTGCACGCAAGCAGAATCATTATCACCATGGCGGCCGCCCAAAAAACCTTGGACACCAAAACCATTCGTTCCAGACGACTGTACAGAAAAATTGTCAACGCAGTTCCGGCCGGAATAATGGATATGATCAGCAGATCTGAGGCCATCTGATGCCAGGCACCCAGTTTTTGCACAACAGGCAGATTCTTTAAACCCAAAGCCTCTTTTCTGAGCCGCCTTAGAATGGCAAGCACAGCCGCCAGGACAAAGAAAAAGGATACTGCCAGAAGCTGTGCCTCCTGCCACAATTTTTCAATTTCCGATATCCAGAACTTGGGCGCAGAAACGATAACGATATGTTCAATCAGGGTTTTAATTTCCTGATGAAGCGCATTAAGCGCACCAACCCGCTCGTCCTTTTTTGTTCGCTCAAACAACCCCTTTGCTTTTTTCTCTTCAATCTTTTTTTCAAATTCTGCATCCAGGGATGTATACGTTTCATTTATTTCCGTCAGTTTCTCCAGACGGCCCTTGTATACCTGATCCAGCCGGGACACCAAAGCCTCTTTTTCCTTGAGCACTTTTGATAGGCGAGTTGCTATTTTTTCAATGTTCCGGTTCTTTTTCTTGTCACCGGAAGCGGTGTTTTCTTTAACTCCGGCAAGTTCAGTAAGTTGTTTGCCAACAAGCAATTTCTGATTTTCCAGATGTTCAAGTTCCTCTTTCAGGGACTTTTCTCCCGGCATCAGTCCCTGAAATAACTTCTGGACGTCAGTCATGACGGTTTTCAGTTCACCCCTGCTTGTCTCGAGCTGGGAAATATCAACATCGTCGGACAGCAGCAAATTCCGGAAAGCGGATAACTGGACCCGATACCCGTTATATGCTGCTGTCAGGTACATCTGGTCCTTCTCTTCGGCGGCCATACGGGTTTTATACTTTTCAAGGTCACTGAGCTCGGCTTTCAACGATTTTTCAAGTATCGTGCCCAGTTCATCAACCACCTGAGATGTCTGGGGCTGCTCTGATTCGGCAAAAGCAGAAGGTAATCCACTGAAAACAGTAAATCCGGCAAACAGGATCACAAAAAATTTGAAAATAAATTGAACGTGTAGTTTTTTCATATGAACAAAATTTTTTTCTGCCATGATTCTTTCAGAACCATCCTTTCTTTTTAAAATAAAAAACCATTGCTCCACCGATCATCGCCATGCTTCCTAATAAAACGAAATAGCCCCACTGCCACTCAAGTTCAGGCATAAATTTAAAATTCATTCCGTAAATTCCGGCAAGAAAACTTAAAGGGATAAAAATAGTAGAAATAATGGTCAGGATGGTCATGACCTCATTCATACGGTTGCCCTGGGCTGACATATAAAAATCAAGCATGCTGGACAAAAGCTCCTGAAGAGAAGTAACCGCATCCAGAACATGATTGACATGATCCAAAATATCCGCATAAAAGCGGATGGTGGTATCCGGAACAAACGGGGATTCGGATTTTATCAAACTAAGAATTGCTCCGCGCACCGGCCGGAGCTGCTTATTGAAAAATATCACCTCACGTTTCAACCGGTGTATCTGCTCAAGGTGACCGGGATTTAAATCTTCCAGCATGTCTCGTTCAACAGATTCCACGGCCGACGCAATCTGTCCAATGACATCAAGAGCCTGATCAACCACGGCATCAATCAGGGCATAAGCCAGGTAACCAGGACCGGCCGTACGTAATTTTCCCCTTCCCGCATGAAGTCTTTTCTCCACTGCGTTAAGGCAGGGGGAAGGTCTGTCCTGGACAAAAATAACCAGGTTCTCCATGACGGCCATACTGACCTGAGTCTCTGATATCTCATCCTTCTTAGGATCAAAGGCCAGTTGTTTCAGTGTGACATAATAATAGTTGTCAAAATCCTCAAACTTCGGAGGGTGTGACGGGGTAACCATATCCTCCAGGGTCAGGGTATGGATATTGAATAGCTCACCCATCCTTGAAAAGGCAAAATGATCATGTATGCCCGTCATCTGAATCCAGGCGGTCTTATTTTTTTGAATCAAAGGCAGGGCTGCATCAATGTCCGGGGGGTGGTATGTTTCAAGCGAATCTTTGGAATAGATTAACACACAAATATCAGATGCGGTACCCGACGCGGCCCGGGCATCAATCTGCAGACCCGGCGAAGATCCGGCTTTTTTTTCTAACTTATTAAAAAACCTGGGCATGGCAAGCCTTCCATTCCATTCACAGCAGATTTCAATTCATGAAGTTTCGTAACACGGTATGCAAAATCCCCCCATTTTTATAGTACTCAATTTCCACAGGCGTATCCAATCTGAGTAAAACAGGAATTTCCTGGTCATCCACTTTTAGTGTCAACTCCTGGCCGGGTTTAATTTGATCACTAAGTCCCAAAATGGAATAGGATTCTTTTCCGGTCAGCTTCAGGGAATCAGGAGAGTTACCGTCTTTAAACTGTAAGGGTAAAACGCCCATCCCCAGCAGATTGGATCTGTGAATTCTTTCGTAACTGGTCGCAATAACTGCTTTAACGCCTAAAAGATAAGTTCCCTTGGCTGCCCAGTCCCGCGAAGATCCCGTTCCATATTCCTTGCCGGCTAAAACAATCAAAGGGGTTTCCGAAACTTTATATTTTTCGCAAGCTTCGAATATTGACATCTGTTCCCCGGTGGGAAGATAGGTGGTAATACCGCCTTCTGTCCCAGGTGCAAGCTGGTTCCTTAATCTGATATTGGCAAAGGTTCCCCTGACCATGACTTGGTCATTTCCCCTTCTGGATCCATATGAATTGAAATCCGCCTGCCGGATTTCATGCTCAAGTAGATAGGCTGCAGCCGGACTGTTTTTTGCGATGGCTCCGGCAGGTGAAATATGGTCGGTGGTGACCGAGTCACCGACCTTAACCAACACCTTGGCGTCAACGATATCACTGACAGTTTTTAACGCTTTGCTCATGTTCAGGAAAAAGGGCGGATTTCTGATATAGGTTGAGGATTCATCCCACGCATAAACTTCATCACCCTTGGTGGGAATTTCGTTCCAAAGCGGAGAGAGCGTTTCAAAATTGCTATACCGTTTCAGATACATATCAGGCTTGATTAGAGAGGCAACCTCTGCAATTTCGGTTGTATCCGGCCAAATATCTTTCAGAAAAACCGGGTTCCCATCCCTGTCTGTTCCCAAGGGATCTTCCAAAAGATTGATATCGATGGTTCCGGCTATGGCATACGCCACAACAAGGGGAGGACTTGCCAGATAGTTGGCTTTTGTGAGCGGGTTGACTCTGCCTTCAAAATTACGGTTTCCAGAGAGGACAGAGGCAACGACCAGGTCTTTGCCTGTTATCGCTTTGCTGATAGGTTCTGCAAGGGGACCTGAATTTCCAATACAGCTTGTACAGCCATATCCCACCGTAAAAAATCCAAGTTGCTCTAAAAATCCGTCAAGTTTTCCCTGCTGCAGGTAATCCGTGACAACTCTTGACCCCGGTGCAAGCGATGTTTTGACCCAGGGTTTTGTTTTTAGTCCCTTTTCAACGGCTTTTTTGGCCAGCAACCCGGCAGCGATCATAACAGATGGATTGCTCGTATTGGTACAGGAGGTAATGGCCGCAAGTACAACAGATCCGTGGGCCAGGGTGACAGGCTTTTCTGACGTAGAAAGACGTATCTCTGCTTGGGCAGACAGCTCGGTCTCTTTTAACTCATATCCCCGTTGGTTAACAGGCGCCGTTAAGGTTTTTGCCCAGGCCTGCTTCATCTCCGATAATCCGATGCGATCCTGGGGGCGCTTGGGTCCTGCCAGAGAAGGCTCAATGGTTGAAAGATCCAGTTCAATTTCATCTGAAAATTCAGGTGCGGGCATTCCGTCAGTTCTGAAAAGCCCTTGGGCTTTGCAGTAATGCTCGACTCTTTCAATCACGTCAGGGCTTCTGCCGGTTTCTTTTAAATAATGCAACGTCTCTGTATCTGTGGGAAAGAACCCCATGGTCGCGCCATATTCGGGCGCCATGTTGGAGATCGTGGCTCTATCCGCAAGACTAAGTCCTGAAAGTCCGTCACCATAAAATTCAACAAATTTTTCCACCACCCCCACGTCTCTTAAAATTTGAACAATTCTAAAAACCAAATCTGTGGCGGTCGTTCCGGGACTCATTTTTCCGGTGAGTTTGAATCCTACAACCTGGGGGATTTGCATATAAATGGGTTGTCCCAACATGACGGATTCAGCTTCAATTCCACCGACTCCCCAGCCTAACACACCTAAACTGTTCACCATGGGCGTGTGTGAATCGGTTCCAACCACTGTATCAGAAAAACAGATGTTATCTCTCATTTGCACGACATTGGCCAAAGACTCCAGATTCACCTGATGTACAATGCCCACGCCGGGAGGGAATATCCTCATATTTTTAAAATTTTTTTGTCCCCATTTTAAAAATTCATATCTTTCCCGGTTACGTTCAAATTCTTTCTCCATATTGATCTGCAGTGAGGTTGACATGCCAAAGGAGTCCACTTGAATGGAGTGATCAATAATCAGATCCACCGGTATTTTGGGATTGATAACAGCAGGACTACCCCCTAATTGGCTCATGGATGTTCGCAAGGCGGCCAGATCAACTAAAGCGGGAACACCTGTTAAGTCTTGCAGAATGACCCGGGCCGGTTTAAAAGGGATCTCTTTTTCAGATTTTTGTTTAGGCTGCCAATTTGCCAGCGCGACGATATCATCCTCATTCACCTGGAAGTGATCCAAGTTGCGCAGGGTCTGCTCCAATAATATCTTAATTGAAAACGGCAAGCGAGAGATGTGTCCTATTCCTTGTTTTTCCAAGTTCTCAAGTCTATAGAACTGTGCTGACACATTAGATAGCCTCAGGTGATCTTTACTACCAAATTTGTCTTGATCCATACAATTTCCTTTTACTAAGCGGTTAAACAAGACTTATAAAATTGACGGTTACACGGCTTGCCGGGATGACGCCCCTGGCGATGGGAGGTCCATGTCTGCTATTTTTCGGTAGCGGTTTTCAGTGCGTCCAGCCCTTTTTCCGATCCGAGCAGAATACGGCAGTGTCCACATTTTTGACGCCAAGCTCCTTGAGGGCGGCCCCATCCGTGGCATCTGCAATCACCGCCTGGGTGACCAGGTCTTTAATGGATTGTACCAATACAGGACTTTTATCTATGGCCATAACATCGTGGCCCTTGCCGTATAAATGGGTAGCCAGGTGAAATCCGAAATTCCCCAAGCCGACAATCAGAAATTGCTTCATCTAATCTTCCTTTAACGCTCACTATCTTTATCAACCGAACATGCTTTTCTTAACCGATCTTAATTTTCTTAACCGATCATTATATTTTCCTGGGCATAGGAAAAATTACTTTAGCAACAGGGCATAACTGAGCATGGAGACCCGGCCAGGCGACAGAACGTTTTCTTTCCGGGTGGGGTCTTTATGGTGCAGCAACGTCATATATCGCCGATGTTGATTTTTTAAAGAAATGAAAATCCATTAATTATAATTCAACGACAATTTCTTCATAGGTCTTACGCCATTTAGGTGGATCAAGTACAAGCCCAGGCTTTTTATATCCCACGGCAAGCAGTACTGGAATCCAATATCTGTCAGGGATATTAAATGCTTTTTTTACGCCTTCATGGTCAAATCCGTCCATTGGGTGAGAATCAAGGCCTAAACTTACAGCTGCATACATCAGGCTCATGGCAAAGAATGCCGCGTTTTTGGCAGCAAAGGCCAGGTTGGCATCCGTACTCCAGTTGTATAAGGAGCGTGTGGCGTTGAGGAACCAATCGCGTTTCGTCTCGGGCATACCGGTTTTAACCATCTCCTGCCAGGTCCGTTCAAGTCCGGGATGGCCCTGTTTCCATCCTTCCCTGTCTGCCAGCACAATCATGGTCACCGGGGCTTCAACAATCTTGGGCTGGTTCCAGGCCAGTTCTTTGAGCTTTTCCTTCTGCGCCCTGTCCCGGAGGACCACGAGGTTCCAAGGCTGGAGATTAAAGCTGGAAGGCGAATTACTGGCCAGTTCCACCATTTTTTTGATCACTTCCGGGGAGAGATCTTTATCAGGGTCAAAAAAGTTGATGGACCGTCTGTTTTTGGTAATCTGCTCAAAGTTCATAATATATCCTTATGGTTTATTTTTTTGGAATTTGCCTTTTCTTATGGTTATCATCAATGGCAACATACACAAATCGTGCTTCCGTGACTTTATAACGCCCCAGACCGCAGGTGTGAATTATGGGTTTGACCCACACTTCAAGCTTCACTGTAATTGAGGTATTTCCTATTTTTTCCACGTAACCATAGCAACAAAAGATATCTCCCACCTGAATGGGCTCGATAAACTTCATACCTTCCACGGCAATGGTTACCACACGTCCACACGTAGCCTCCTTGGCCAGGATACTCCCGGCAATATCCATTTGGGACATGACCCAGCCCCCAAAAATATCGCCATTGGGGTTGGTATCTGCCGGCATTGTCTGGGTTCGAAGAAGCAGGTCTCCGCGTGGCTGTAGTTCCTCTTCCATCAATGGAATATCCTTCATTTATAAATAGCCTTTCGATTGATTTTGATTAATTGAAATTACAGAGTATCCTAAAATTGATTAACCCCTTATTCATAAATAGCGCTCCTATCGGCTGAACGAACCCGTTACGCTGCGGAACAGTCCAAATTAATGATAACTTCTGGGGATACCTATCAACGGGCACCGATAATTGACAATGGAGTATACCATTCTATCAAAAAACAAAGAAATAAAAAAATCGAAACACCTTTGGAAGCATTATTACACCTCAAAGGTATTTCGATTTCTTCCACCAGAGTGAAAGTGGCGTCCCCAAGGGGATTCGAACCCCTGTCGCAGGCGTGAAAGGCCGACGGAGAGCGTATTCCACCCTATTTTACAGGCGTTTCCGGCTCTTGAAAGCCGTCTTGAGCCGTTAAAAGCCGTCAAAAAAAGCCGTCGGTATTTCCAGTCATCGCCACATCAAAACACCCGTAGCCAAGACAGTGGACTATGGACGATTTTTTTTCTAAAACTTTTTCCGACAGTCGAATAACAAACAAATCCGTAAAAATTAAAGAACCGATGTAAGCACTGTTCATAAATCCAGTGGGCGTGTGCCAGCACCACCCCACAGCCCACATCTCCCCGATCGGACCAGTTGTAATAAAATACCGTAAAAATCCCGGAATTACTTTAAGGACAGGCGTTATGGCTGTTTCTCACCGATAGAGCCGATTGTGCCACCTGGAACTTGCCAGCGTCAAAACACTGTCTTTTATAGGCGCTAAATCCAATTAAAACCTGTATCTTTGACAAGCGATAGAACGAAAAAAGGCAGAGCCAAATGAATAGCCCTACCTTCATGTTGTTTTTTACCGAGATAAAGCTATGCTGTTTTCTTTCTGCTCATTCCTGCGACACCAAGGATGCCAAGACCGAAGAGGAGGAATGTGGTTGGTTCTGGAACAGGGGCGGATTCTACACGTAAAGTATCATAAACATGGCCATCGCTACCAACTACACTTGATAAATCGACTAACTCTCCAGCATCATTATAACCACTAAACTGACCAATAGTGACAGTATTGAAAAAATCGGCGGTTAGTTCAACAGCGGTTCCTTCTTCTTCGTAATACCCCAACCAGAAATCTATATATGTTTCCAGTCTAAGTGAAATGTAAACTTCACCGTTATCAATTTCTAAGAGGTCTGATACTAAATCGATATCAAGAGATGTCTCGCCATCCAAATCTGCACCACTTAACCAAAGGTCAATACCAGAACCTTTCACCGAAACATACGCATTGTAGTCGCTCAAATAACCTTCAATACTAACGCTGAACTGAATATAGCTCAAATCAATAGCTCCAGAAACTGTTAGGGCGTCCGCGAAATACGCATACGCCGACACCTCTACATTTGCGATACCAGATATCGAATCAGTAGCTTCAATATATTCAGTAACCTTTTCGCCCGACACCTTGCTTTTTAATGCCGTGGAAGATGAACTTGCTTCTCCGGAATACGTTATAGTATCCGATATAGTCAGATCTTCTATCGTTCTTGCACCATCCTCATAAATACCTTCAAGACTTGAAGCGGCCTCTGTATGAGACCAGTCAAAGGCTGAATTCAGAATCTCCATTTCTACTACTGTGCTTGAGGAAAATTCTCCTTTTGCCAACCTTATCTCTGTAGAAGAATATGACATTGCGTGCTCAGGTATACTAATAAATAAAAATAACAAAAAACAGCATACTAAAAAAACTTTGCTCTTCATTCCAACTCCCTTTTTTTTCCATGGTTTGATTAATATTCAACTAGTTCAGGACCACATTAGTGGCTTCCCGTCCCTGCTTCACAACTGATTGGATTTTATTAGCAGGGAAGAACAGCAATGTCCATACCGGTATACAGAAAAAACTGTATTATCAAGTTTTTAAGAATTTTTTTACATAACCATGTCTTTTTTTTCACAGCCAATGATAAAAAATTTCATAATAACAGTACCAATTAACCTAAGTACCATATCGCCCATCCCTCTCTCCTCTTTTTATCGATAAGACCTTTTCCCCAAGCATCATAGCCGTCAAATTTCAAATCCACGGATTTATCGCCTCTGGGAGCCCGTACCAACAACAGGGATGCTTTACCTGTTTGATACATTATAGCCCCCACCCCTTTATCCATAGATCTTTCAGCGCTTCGCTACATCAGAGCAATCGCAAGTACCACCCCACCCAAGCACCTCACCTAAACACCAAAATCCACACAGCACACTATCCCCCTCCCCTTGTCCCTGTGATTGAGCGGGAAAAAAGAACCAACACAAAAACCATCAACAAGGGCTTGTCCATTCCGGGCAGGCCCTTTCGTATTTTAACCCGAAGCAAAGGAGATTTTATGCTTGAACACATTTCAAAAACCAAGACTTTACAGCGTTTCTTAGGGGCATCAGGTGATTTACCGGACTCGGGAACCATCAGATTTATCCGCAAAGAGCACCCCGATTGGAAAGAACGTCTAATCACACCAAGGCAGTTCTGGTATATCCGGCTCCTTGCCCAGCAAAACTGTATCAGCATCGAACATCTGAATAATAGGTGTTTTCGGCAATTTGGGGCCGATTTGAGTACGATGAAAAGAACAGACGCATCAAGTGTCATCCAAGACCTTAAACGGTCGTTAAACGAGCAATACAAGCCGTTTCATTAACATTTAAGAAGGAGAACAAATCATGTTTAACACACCAACAGAAGCACAACTGGCAAGCATCCCTGGGCTTTATCAAACAGACCACATCAGCACCCAGGACAAAATCATCCATGCCCATTTTTACATCGGGTCGAGCCATTGGTTTATTGCCGAATATGACCATGTGGATACCATGTTCGGGTTCTGCGTTTTGAATGGCGACCTGGAAATGGCTGAATGGGGATATGTCAGCTTCCAGGAGCTGAAGGACATCAATGTTCTCGGGCTGTATCAGGTTCAGTACGATGTTTATTGGACCCCGAAGCCTGCCGGTCAAGTTGATTTGATACGGCATGGTGGTGGCATTTATTTCGACACGGATTCTGCCCCCGACAGGGACCCTTGGACCTGGTATTCCCTCAACTCTTAATCTTACCTTTAAACGGTAAAAACAACCCGTAAAACAAGCATTAGAGGCCTTCCTGGAGATTTCCAGCGAAGGTTTTTTTATGCCCAAAATCAAGGAGACTTCAATGGAAACAATCACAACAAAATTGATTGAAAAACAGTGTCAAAGGCACCTGGCTAACCAGGGTATCACCACCAATAAAAAACTCCAAAGCCGACTCCAAGAGATATTTGAACAGGCAGAACACCAAAGCTCTGCCCTTGTCGACATTTACAAACTGATTGTCCCGGATTGGGAACGGATCGAGAGACTGGAAGGTTATCCTGTCGTGGGGCGGGGGCTGTGGCAGTATATCGCCGATTTGTTCATAGACTTTGACCAGCTCCACCATCCCCAAATTTTCAATGGAGGCCTGTGGCTCAACCAAGGTTTTTCTTCAAGCGATGAAATAAGCCCTTGGGAAATCAGCATGGACAAGTGCCGCATCGTCTACACCTGAACACATAAACATTTAATCCAAAGCCATCAGAGGGCATCTGCTCTTTGGTGGCTTTTTTATTTTGGAGGACCCCATGACCAGACAACAGAAAGAAGCATACCAGAACACCGAAGCATTGAGAAAGATTATCAAGTCGCTTGAAGGCCAGAAATTCCGCCTTGATTGCGGACATCATATCACTTTCGGCCATTTTTTCGGGAATGACATCACGATCCGCAACGGCAAAGAGCCTGTCATCACCTGTTCCCAGTGCGGCTATTAAATCCACACAATCCCATACCCACACCATTTAATTAATCAGGAGGTTATCATGAACCAGAACATCCAAGCCGTTTTACAGTCAATCGTTTCAGCTTTTGAAAGTGGAGACATCCCCGATGCTGTAGCCGTAGCCAGCTTCCCTATTCCCGATATCCCCAGCACCCAGTGGTCGTTCACAAACCGCACCATACAGTTCCTTTCAGGAACCGCTGATGCCAGAGGCTTTAACCAGTGGAAGGCCGTAAATCGTCATGTGAAGAAAGGAGCCAAGGCCGTTTATATTCTGGTGCCGTGTTTCCGTAAACAGGTTGATGAAAACACCCAGGAAGAGGGACAGGTTTTAACCACATTCAAGGCAATGCCTGTATTTCGGGTTGAGGATACAGAGGGCGAGCCTCTGGATTATCAGAGCATTGAGCTACCCGAGTTGCCCTTTATCCAACGAGCCTATGACTGGGGCATAGATGTTAAGGCCGTCCCTGGGAATTACAGATATTACGGCTATTTTTCTCCCGCCCGCAAAGAAATTGCCCTTGCTACACCTTCGGAAAAAACATTCTTTCATGAACTGTCCCACACGGCGGATTACATCATCAAAGGTGAATTGAAGCCAGGTCAGGACCCGTTCCAGGAGATCACAGCCGAGCTGTCAGCCCAGGCCCTTTCCCGCATTGCCGGAAAAAGCATTGAAGACACCACGGGCAACAGTTTTCGCTACATCAGCCATTACGCACAAAAGGTAAAGATGAGTCCTGAAAAAGCTTGTCTGCGGGTGCTGTCCGACTGCGAAAAAATTATGAACCTTATCCTCCATGGCCGTGCTGACGGCATTGAAAACAATCAAAAGGTGGCCTGATGAAAGGAGAACAGCTTATGAAAATTAAAACAATTTGTGCCTGGTGCGGTGCCTTTATTTCGGAGACGGGTTTTCCCGCAACGAAAAACTTCCAAGTTTTGGCAAAGGACGGGGTCATGATAAGCCATGGCATTTGTCCCACTTGCCGTCTGGCCATTGAAGCGAAGTACGGACTCAACAAGAATGGAGGTGATAAAAATGTGTGATTTTTTCCTGGACTGGGATGACATTGGATTAGCAGGTGCCATGGGCGAAGAACTGGCCGAAGAAGAAAGAGAACGCCGCCGCCTTGAGGCCGAACTCGAAACAGACGAAGATCCCGAAGAATAAACATCCTCCCCACCTTTCCTTTCCCGCCCTTTATCCTCCCCCTCGGGGAATAAACTAACCTTTCTAATAAGTAAGGGAATGTTTTTTTCCCAACATTAAATCAAAGGAGGATTTTTTCATGAAGAATTCAGTTTCAATTTCAGATGCCAGCACCGAGACAGGGTTGAGCCAAAAACAACTCCGAGAATATGAAGCCAAAGGCTTTATCAGCGAGCCCTTTAAGGTTCGATGCGGTGCCATTCAATACCGCTATTACTCCCCCGAGCACATCAGGCAAATCAATATTTTTGCCAAATACAAAAACCAGGGGTTCACTCTGCCTATTGCCGCGAGCAAGGCATATGCGGAAATAGACCAGGGAAAGGAGAACCGAGAAGATGAATAACATGGAAAGTTATCAATGCCCGTTTTCGCAGTCAGAATGTGTAACGACCGCCTGTATGCTTTACGACAAGCGGTTGGACAATTGCCAGGTCTCTGTGCTGGCCTACAATCTGTACAAATTAGACCAGACATTGAAACAAACCACAGACCCACAGAAATCGACATTTCCGTTTCCACCACAGCGGAAAAATTAGCACAGGAAGCCTGCTCCGTCCTCGGGGCAGGTTATCCCAAAAAGTATAAAAAAATTTAGGTGGTAGCTCCTTAATTGGGGGATGTCCAATCACACCCCCCTGCCTATCCTGATTGGAGGAAAAATATTTATGTTTATACCAATTTACAGAAAATCAAACCATATCAATGTACACCTCACCACCCCTGATAC
Organism: Desulfobacter postgatei 2ac9; assembly: GCF_000233695.2. Classification (NCBI taxonomy): domain Bacteria; kingdom Pseudomonadati; phylum Thermodesulfobacteriota; class Desulfobacteria; order Desulfobacterales; family Desulfobacteraceae; genus Desulfobacter; species Desulfobacter postgatei. The sequence continues at coordinate 784,047 of NZ_CM001488.1, forward strand.
TGACATCCAGAACCTAATCGACGAGATTTTGGACGAAATTTCAAGCATCAAAAAAATCAGCAACAGAAGCCGTGCCAGGGAAGCTTTGAAAAAAGTTATCCTCAATCTCATTCATGCCGAACGGACAAAGGACTGTGTCCGCATATCCAGAAATAAAAATGATTACGGGCATCACCGTATGTATGGCCAAATCTGGCTGAAATATGACCGCCTGATACCGATTATCGACGGCCTCATTGAACTTGGCTATGTCGAACATCTGAATGGGTACTGGGATAAAGAAAAAAAGACCGGATATCAAACCAAAATCTGGGCATCTGATAGACTTCGTTCTCGGTTTTTCATGGTACCTGCGACCAGAAATCACAAATCCATTGAACGGGCTGAACCAGAACAGGTCATCCAGTTAAAGGATAGTAGTAAAAAATTAGTAAGTTATACACCAACGAAACCGATTGTCTTAACAAGAAAACGCCTGGAGCAATACAATGAATTTATCCAAGAGCAGTATATCACCGTAAATCTGACAGAAGAGGTGGCAACGGATAACGAGTTCTGGTGCCACAATTTACTGAATGGGCTGTTAAATGCGAGTTATACACTTGCGGGGTTGAAATTAAATCAGGAACTTAACATCACAGACACTGGAACGGAGCACTATCATATCGTGTACATTAATCAAGAAGATAGCACTAATCCAAAGTACATCCTTGTTCCCTGTAGTGTTCCCAGCACTTCTTCATCTACCATCACCAGTACCCATACACCAGCACCACCATCCATCAACACCACAACCAGTACTTCTTCTTCATCCACCAGTACTCTTCTTTCCCATATTCAAACTCTTATACACCTATCCAGCACTAAGGAGAAACAGCCAAAACCATTGATAGACAAGGCTCTTATGATTTCAAATGATGAGCTGATGGAGTATTTTTTGAACTGGTTATTGTTCCTGAATACAGGCATCAAGCGGGGTTGGGATGACAAACAAATCAGGCAAGCTTACCGGTCCCGGAGCCGTCTTGGTAAACTTGGGATTGCGGAATTGGTTTTCAGGTTGAAATATGAAGCTTGCCACAGGGTATTCAACAACTCCTCTTTCAAGAATGGTGGCCGATTTTATGGTGCTTCCCACCTTGATATTCCCGGCCACATGCGCGGATTTATCCGCATCAATGGCGAGCCCGTTGTTGAGCTTGATTATGATGCCCTTCATGTGGTCATGCTTTACCATTTAAGGGGCATAGACATTGATTTGGCCCAGGACCCTTACGACATGATTGTTGGCCCGGAAGACCGCTCAATCAAGAAAATAGCCCTGCTCACGGCGATCAATGCCACAACAGAAGCCAAGGCCATCCAGGGTATCAGGAAAAAACTGGTGGATGAAGGATACAGAGAAGACATCTTGAAAGACAAGGCATTAAAGAGCCTTATAGCCCGGGCAAAACTGGCTCATCCTGACATTTCTGATGACGTAGCATCCGGTAAAGGCATTGAACTCCAAAACCTCGACAGCAGGATTGCGGATGCCATTTTGACCAACCTGATGGCCGAAAATATTCCAGCCCTGCCTGTTCACGACAGTTTTATTGTGCCCCAGCAATACGAGGGAAAGTTGAGACAGCAGATGCTGGAAGAGTATGAAAAAATCCTGGGATTTAAGCCCGGTGTGTCAAAGAAAGAGAAACGGTACTTCCCGAAAAAATGGAAGAATTGGAATTAAAGGCATAATAGAAAGGAAGTGTCCTTACGTGCGGACACTCCACTTTCCGCAGATTAAAAACGGTTTTCAGCCCTGACCAAATCGGTGGAAACGGGTATCTGCTTCGGGAGGTGGTACGAAACTTTGGTGTCCTTATTCAATACCTGTGATTTTACACTTCTTTAATTTCGGGCATAGGATTTCTATAGCTTCCCCTTTGTAAAAAATAACCGTATGGCCGTCCTCGCCTAAACGGACCCGTTTGTTTTTGCTCATTTGTTTCATTTCTTTGATTGTGCTTTCAAAAAAATCTAATTCCTGGCCACGATCGCATCGGAATGATGAAGGGTATATTTCAACTGCCATTTTAACAATCGACCCTATCCTTCAACTCTTTACCCGGCTTGAAGAAGGGCAATTTTTTGGCAGGCACCTGGACCGTTTTCCCTGTTTTAGGATTTCTGCCGGTGTAGCCAGCGTATTCCTTGATGAAGAAAGAACAAAATCCCCGAATTTCAATTCGGTCCCCGTTGATCATAGCTTCGGTGAGACTGTCGAAGAACAGCCTCACCACCTCGCTGGCTTCCTGCTTGTTCAATTTGGTTTTGTCTTTAAGCACCTGGATCAGTTCAAGTTTGTTCATAAGCTACTCCTGTCAGTAATTTTTGTCGGAGGGACTTTTACCGATTTCCGGGGGAATTATCAAGTTCGGAATTAAACCGTCCGTATACGGACACTTCCTCTTTCCGCAGATTAAAAAACGGTTTTCATACGTATGAAAACGCATTTCTGACATATCCCGAATGTGTACTTTTGGCCAGGCTAATAAAATACCTCAATTCTGTTTGTTAAGGCAAACAATATTGACAAATTGAATTTAATAATTATTGTCCTATTTTCGGTTGAAAACCCAGAAAGACCTTTTCAGTGTCGGGACCAAATTACGGTCCGAAAATCTTTCAAAACAGTATAAAATCTGTATCCACGAACATCAGGATACGCCCCAGGGCAAGCCAACCCTTGTCCATAAGTTAACGGCAGGCACAAAATTACCTGCCACAGGTCAGGAAGCGCGGTACGAAAATAATTGCTACCGCCAGGATTGAAATCGTACGCCACAGCTGTACGTGCTGGCTGTCAAAGCCAATCCGCCCCCTGATTTGAAAACTTATGGTCAGGGGTTTTTTGTTTTTATGCCCCAGTAAACTCCACACCCGAGCACCCATCTCGTTAAACTGGGCGGAGAAGAAAACTCCACAATCCCGAGGAAAGGCCTCGGGGAAATTGAGAAGTGTGGGGTGAAAATTTAATGGGAAAAAAACCAGATGAAGAATTCAAAGAATTAATTGAGGAAATGATAATTGAACTGGTCGTATCAATCCTCAAAAATAAAACCAGGGCAGACCAGGAACAATAAAATAAAATGAAATATGCCACCCCATTGTTTGAAGATGTGGTGGCATCCATATTAAAGGAGCGAACCTATGACAATAGAACAAGACATCAAAGGGATAGCCATTTATGTCAGGTCCAGTAAGGATCGGCATGATGTATCCTGTGAGGCACAAAGAGCAGAGCTACAAGAATATGCCATTTCCAAGGGATACAACCAGATACACATTTTTGAAGACAAGGCCCTATCATCAACCAGGGACATCCGACCGCAATTTGATGATATGGTCGGCCAGGCGACTTCTGCCAATCCCCCGTTCAAAACCATCTTGTGTAAGGACACCAGCCGATTTGGGCGGGACAGCACCGAAAAGAATGTTCTCCTGTGGCAGTTGAGGAAAAAGCATGGCATAGAGGTCGTATTCAAAGACATGCCTCACACCGGCAGTTTTATGGATGAAGCCTTCGAACAAATCATGTCAGCCATGGACTACATCCATTCACAGCAGAGCAAGGTTAAGGGCGTCGCCAGCATGAAGCAAAACGTCAGAAACGGATACCGGGCTGGTGGTCAAGCCCCGTTTGGATACCAACTTGAAAACATCACAATCGGCCAACACCGCAACGGGGACACCATTACCAAGACCAAACTAACCCCGGACCCGGAAACGGCTCCATTTGCTTGGGAATACTTTGAGAGACGGGCCAAGAATGAGCCGAGGCGAGCCATCTTGACGGATTTTCATAGGCGAGGAGTGCCTACTCCAGCAGGGTCATCTCACTGGGCGGTATCAACGGCCAAATCTATGGAAGACAATATCGACACCTACCTTGGTCATACCGTTTTCAACCGGCACAACGAAAGATTGAAGAAAAACGGCAAGTCGGATGGATACAAGGAAGGCAAAAAATTCCGCGACCGTGAAGAATGGGTTATCACCGAAAATACTCATGAGCCGTTAGTCAGCGAAAAAATTGCCCAGATAATCATGAACAACAAAGAAAAAGGATTGAGGGACAGCCCATATAACACCAAAACCTACCCCCTCACCGGGATATTGAAATGCGATGTCTGTGGCTCCAATTTCACCGGCGACAGTGGTTATTACCGGTGTAATTCAAAAAGTGTAATCGGTTCCAGATGTGTAAACAACGGCATCGCCCAGGGCAAGATAGAGCAGGTGCTGATAGCCTTGTTGACACAGGTGGTATTAAAAGTGGGTACCCTTCAACGGGTCATTGACAAAATACACCAGCGGTTTTCAACGGTCGATACCTCCAGGCTCACGGCCATAACCAAACAATTAGAGGATGTCGCGGATCAACGGAAGAAACTGATTGCCCTTCACATGAAAAACCTCATTGATGAAGGTGAGCTGGCAGCTGAATTGAAAATATTAAATGAAAAGAAGGCAGACCTTGAGCAGAACATAGCGGCTGAAAAAGCAGAAAGCCAGGTATCCGAAATATCAAAGGATGACATCAGGGAAGTTATCAACAATCTGTCCCAGGAAATAAAATACGCATCACCGGAAAAACTTCGGATGGTGTTTAACAACCTGTTTCAGGAAATCAAAATAAGTCCCAAAACCCAAAAACCGAAAAAGCCCTGGAGTAGGTTGTTGCTACTCAAAGGCATCTCGGTTTCTTTTACTGGGGTAAAAGTGGCGTCCCCAAGGGGATTCGAACCCCTGTCGCAGGCGTGAAAGGCCTGTGTCCTGGACCGGGCTAGACGATGGGGACGTACTCATATATAAATGGTGCCCAGGAACAGAATTGAACTGCTGACACGGGGATTTTCAGTCCCCTGCTCTACCGACTGAGCTACCTGGGCTCATGAGGTATTGGATTTAAACAAAAATTAAGCTTCTGTCAACACTTTTTTAAAAGATGTTGAAAGCTAAAGCCCCGAAAAGAAAAATTTGGGGGCTTTAGCATCTTGGGGATGGGTTCAGGACGATGTTATGGTTTACCCGTGATCCTATTCAATTTTATTCAATTTCAAAACCGCGTTCACCGTGGATGGCATTATCAAGACCGGACCGCTCTTCATCCGGGTCCACCCTGATTCCGCCGGTGAGTGTTTTGGTAATATATATTACGATCAGAGTGGCAATCGCCGCAAAGGCTGCGGTGCCGATGACGGAAATAAGCTGGATCCCCAATTGTTTTGGATTACCGTAAAAAAGCCCGACCGCTCCTTCCGTAACTGTCGGTGTGGCAAAAAGACCTGTGGCCAGGGCCCCCCAGATACCGCAAAGTCCATGGATGCCGAAGGCGTCAAGGGAGTCGTCATACCCAAGTTTCTGTTTGATTACGGCTACGCCTATATATCCTAAAACACCGGCAACTGTGCCAATGGCAAATGCGCCACCAAGGGAGACAAATCCTGCTGCCGGTGTGATACCCACTAAACCCGCAACCGCACCGGAGGCAAGTCCGAGAACCGTGGGCTTCCCTGATATCTTCCACTCAGTGAACAACCAGGCAAGTCCTGCAATAGATGCTGCCGTGTTGGTGACCATAAATGCGGATGCTGCCACGCCATCGGCCGCGAGTTCACTGCCCGCATTAAAACCAAACCAGCCAAACCACAGAAGCCCGGCACCCAGTGCAGTAAACGCAACAGAGGAAGGAATCATGGCTTCTTTTCCATAGCCATTGCGTTTGCCTAAGACCAGTGCCAGCACCAGGCCTGATACACCGGCATTGATGTGAACAACGTTACCTCCGGCAAAATCCAGGGCATGTAGGTGATGCATCCACCCCCCGCCCCATGCCCAGTTGCATACAGGTGTATAAACAAATGTAATCCACAGGATGGTAAACAGTATCCAGGAAGAAAATTTCATTCTGTCGACCACAGAACCCAGCACGATGGCAATGGAAATGCAAGCAAAAGTCATCTGGAACAGAACAAAAATTATGGTGGGAATGGAACCTGATACAGAATGAATGTCAATGCCGGATAAAAACAGATGACTCAGATTGCCGATAAGAAGAGAGTCGCTTTCTCCAAAGGCCAGCGAATATCCCCAGGCCACCCAAACCACAGATGCCAGACAATAGGCCACAAGCGTCATGGCAATGGTGTTCAGCAGATTTTTATATCGTGACATACCGCCATAGAACAGGGCCAAGCCGGCCGGCGTCATCATCATGACAAGGGCCGTGGACATGATTACCCATGCGGTGTTTCCGGTATCAATGGTGCCTTCTCCGGCCAGGGCCGGGCATACATTGAACATGATCAAGACAATGGTAAGTATACAGTGTTTGAACATCATATTTTCCTCATTTCTGGTTAAATAAGATAATGGTTAATTCCCAAAAGAATAATTTTTTTTGCAACCACTTATCAATCAACAAATTTGTTCTTAACAATTAGCAAATGTTATACCAAATATATTTTACCGAGTGATCGATCTAGGGCAATATATTGAAATTAAAAGAAAAAATATCAGATTTTGTTTCTTACAAAATATCTTGAAAAATAGGAAATTTTTATTAATCCACAAAAATGTCGAATTAAACATCAAACTATGGTACAAAAATGTTGTTTTTTACCAACACGCCTTAAGTATTTCTATATATCTCAAATTTCGAACTGGATGTGGGGGCTATTATAAATTTTGAAAAAAATAGGCGGAACATGAAACTACATAATTGTGATCTTTTGTTATATGCGACACGCCTGGCTGACGGTTAAGGCATGTGACCGAAATAACTTAACCCGGGAGGATTTAGCAAAATAAGCAAGTTATTTAAGACCGGCTCCTAAGCATGTTGATCAACTGTCGGCAGTTATTTGGCGCCTGCCCCCTGACGTGATTGTTGAAAAAAACGGCACCTGTGTCTGCGGCAGGGCCAAGGGTGTTGGATATGGTTGCGACAACAGACTTTAGCTCGGCGTTACTGTAATTGTAGTCAAATTGTTTCTGCATGTTGCCGGAGCCCCACCCCTGGCTGTTCCTGCCGTGCAGCCGCAGGTAGAAAAGCCGGGGATTGGTAACAATATCCAGTCTTGGGAAGAAGCCGGGCAGGTCCGGGCCGTCCACGGTCACCAAGGTGACGGCCCGCCGTTCAAACTCATAAAACACCTTGTCATGGACCCAGGAGGAGTGCCGGAATTCAACGGCCACCGGCAGACCTGAAAGCTCATCCAGCAAGGCTGCCAGGTAAATTCTCCGTTCCGGAGTGCGCGAGAAATAAGGCGGCAGCTGGACCAGTATGCACAAAAGACAGCTTGCCGCTTCCAGCGGGGCAATGCCCTGACGGAACGTCAATACTTCCCGAATCCAGGCGGTTTTGTCCACTTCATGGGTCATGGTGCGGGTAAGCTTAACGCTGAATTTGAATCCCCGGGGGACCTGGGCTGCCATCCGCTCCAGGGATCGGGCTTTGGGCATCTGGTACCAGGTGTAGTTAAGTTCCGTGGCCTTAAACATTTCTGCATAGGCCGACAGCATACCGGCAGCGTGGGTGCCGGTCGGGTAAACCCCTTCGGCGACCCATTCCGAATAAGCGTAGCCGCTGGTACCTGCATACAGTCTGTCCACCGGTTTATTCCTCGTCCATAACCTGGGCAGAGCGGATGATGCCAATCACCTTGCCCTGAATCATAACATCGTCAAAACCATAGGTTTGAGGACGAAAAGCAGGGTTTTCCGCGCGCAGTTCAATGTGGTCGGGGTGCAGAAAAAAACGCTTGACCGTGGCTTCCTCTCCATTGATCAGTGCCACCACGATTTCCCTGTCCACGGCATACTGCCGGGGTCTGCAGATTGCAATGTCCCGGTCAAGGATACCCGCATTTTTCATGGACTGCCCCTGGATCTTCAAGGCAAACAGGTTATCGCCGGGAAACAGGGCGTCATCCACCATAAGGCTTCCGTCCCACTCCCGGGTCGCATAGATGGGTAGTCCGGCTGTGATCCGACCTACAATGGGGACAACCTTTTTGCGATGTTCCGCATTCATCGCGCCGGGCTTATCCAGAATAACAATGTTTCTGCTGTATCGACCCAGTCTGCGGATATACCCTTTGGTTTCAAGCAATTTCAGGGTCTGTGCCACGGCGGCATGGCTAATGTCAAGGCTGTTGGCCATACCTCTAAGACTTGGGGTTTCTCCGGATTGCCCAAGTAGCGATGAACATGCCATCACTTGAGCTGTGCTTGTTTCTATCGTTATGTAGACAAACCTTTATTTAAAAAGGGTGACGTCAAATATCTGCCCGCCAATAGCGGCCTCATACATCAGACCGGCTTTGGCGTGGATAAATACAGCCATACCTTTGTAATATCCTGTGTTTGCCTGTATTCCAGTTGCCGGACCGGCACTGGCCCCGGCGCTTCCACCGTCACTGCCGGCCTTGGCCTGGGCCCCTGCAGTGACCACTACGGCTGAAACTGAGGCATCAAACTCATATGATCCGTCGGTAAATTCATCATAGGCCCGTTTGTCCTGGAAAAAGATAATTTCGGAAAAAGCCTGCCCACCCAGCTGAAAACCAAGGGTTATTTTTGTAATGGTGGCAGTACCGGTGATCAGATCATCCTGATAAACCCGGCCTTGACCATAGGCGCCTCCGACAAAAATGCCGGCCTTGCCCACTATCGGAAATACCGCATATCCATAGCAGCTGTCAAAAAAGGGCTGAACCGCTTCGGCCCTCTTAAACACATTAATCGTATTGGTGTACGAATCCGCAAACGCCGGAACAGTAAAAAAAAGAGCTAAAAGAGCTGACAGTACAATAATGAAAAATTTTGTGGATTTCATTGGTCACTCTCCTTTCAAGGTTGGGGTTGTATGTTCGGCAATCCTGTCAGGAGTGGCAGCCGCTGCAACTGGTAGGACCGGATTTTTCTCCGATTCTCTTTTTTGCTTTATGGCACGCAATACAGGTCTTAGTCATCACCTGTTGTGGTCTAAGCGCACCTATTTTTTTTGCCTCATCCAAAGTACCCGGTTTTTTTCCGAAATCCTTGTGACAAACGGCGCAATCCTTAACAATGGTCTGGTGAAGTTGATGTTTAAAGGGAATCGGCCCCTTGCTCCCGCCATTCAGGGTCAGTTCAGGGCGACCGTTATCCTGGGCCATTATGCCGGATACCGGGATCAACGACAGGCCTGCAATGAGACTGCAGGCAGCAAGACAAGTTGTAATCACTTTTTTGTTCATTTTTTTGTCCTTTTTTTAATGTTACCGAATTAAGGGACTAAGAGACTTGAAAAGATCTGACCAATTATTACCACAGATGTTTGGAAAAAAACAAGAAAATGAGCCTGTATATTGAGTGTTGAGTGAACCTGTTATGACCATCCAACAGGCAACGCACAAGACAAGAGGTATGTCCCTTAATTTCCCATTCGAATGTGGGAGACAAAAAAGTCCCTGAATTCATCCTCCCTGTGGCTGACATATAAAATGGTGCTTAATTTTTCCATTGCCACCTGACCTAAAAAATCCAGGACCGCATTGCGGTTGGCGCGGTCCAGCCCGTGGGTAGGTTCGTCCAAAACCAGAAGATCGGGTAATTTTATCAGAGCCCTGGCAATAAGCGCCAGTCGCTGGTCTGCATAGGAAAGGGTACGGAATGGGGAGCCTGCCTTATCCCTCAGACTGGTACGTTCCAGCCAGGCCATGGCTTTTTTTTCGTCTTCAGGCCCTGGCCGCCGGTATATACCAATGGTGTCATAAAGACCGGACATCACACAATCCAGGACGCTTCCGGCCACCCGGTAGTTACGATGAAAATCCGTGCTGACAATGCCCATCCTTTTTTTCAGATCCCAGATGGACTCCCCGGTACCCCGACGAATGCCAAACAGCCACAAGCTGTTCCGGTAACATGCGGGATGGTCGCCTGTAATCACCTGCAGCAGGGTTGATTTGCCGCAGCCATTAGGACCTGAAATCAAGGTATGGTCGCCCGGGGCTACGCACAGGTTAAGATGGGAAAAAACCGGCTTGCCGGAATAACTCGCATGTCCGTCTTCAAGTCTGACCAATTCCGTTGTCTGAGGCACTTCTCCGGGGAGAGCATTTTCGGAAAAAGTATTTTTTACAGGTTTCAGATCATTGATGTCCGCTGAAAAATTCGCCTGTCCCTGCAATTCAAAAAGCCTGGGCAATATCTCCTGTCGAGACCCCTTAAATGGCATCTGCCCATTTTCAATCACCGCAATGTGGGTGGCGCCGGCGGGGATGTCCCCGGGATCATAAACAAACACCAGAATACCCATTCCGCACCCCCTGCAATGATCCAGTGCCATATCAAGCTGCCTGCAGCCAGCCTTGTCCAGGCCGTCAAAAGGGGACTGTATCAACAGCCATTGGCTGCCCGAAGATATCCTGGACAGCAGCAGCAATTTTCTTGTCTGGCCCGTGGATAGTTGTCGATACCCCTGCTCCAGGAGATGATCCATGCCAAAGGCGCAGATCATATCTGTGTATTGATCCGGATCATGAATAAAGGCCCGGGCCGGCGTACCCGGGTCCAGACGGTCCATAAAATCGGTATCATCACTTTTGAGTTCCTGTTCAAAAACCTCCTGCTGGCCGGCAAAGGAAAAAATCCCCATATCTTTGGGCAGACAGATTTCAGTATCCGGAATTTTTGCGTGGTCTAGGGACAACAGGCTGAAAAAAGAGTCAATGCCGGATCGATTTTGGCCCAAAATGCACCAGAACTGGCCGGGCGCCGCTTCAAATAAAGGAATATTTAAATCAGGTGTTTTTATATTTTCAAGTTTCATGGCCGTATTCAATCAGGTTTATGGTATTTCGGCAAGCTTGAATTTTCTATGGAGGAAGGGCCTGGGTCGCTTTTTCTGTATTTAAACAATTGATTTTGCAAAACGCCTGATATTCTGCTAAAAGCCTTTTGTGGGAAATAATGCCGTGTTGAATGCACAATAAAAGAGGGCAGACAGGTGAACTATTTTCAACCCAAAACCATATATGTGGATGTGGATGATGTCGTGTCCAGGACCACAGAAACCTATCCGGATGTCGTGGCCCAGGAGTTCGGCAAAACCGTCTCTTTTGAAAACCTGACCGGTTTTGATCTGAAACATTGTTTTCAGTTGACGGATGATGAGTTCAAATATTTTTTTGACCTGGTTCATAAGCCTGATTTTCTTATGGGATTTAAGCCGGTGGAAGGAGCGGTTCAAACCCTGAAGACATGGACTGATATGGGGCACATCATTGATATTGTAACAGGCCGTCCCACCTCGACCCAGGAAGCAACTCTGGCCTGGCTTGAAATGAATGATGTGCCTTTCAGGGGATTCATCATGGTGGATAAGTACAACCGCCCCGGAAATGACCTCTGCCTGGCCATTTCAAAAGAGGAGTTATCCATGATGGCTTACGATCTGGCTGTGGAAGATTCCCCGGACATGGCCCTGTTTCTAGCCCGGAACATGGGGGTACCCACGGCATTGATCCACAAGCCCTGGAACCGGGAGTGCATCAGACATGACAACTTGGTTCGATGTGCGTCCTGGAACGAAATTTTTCCCATGGTCAAAGAAGTGGTACTTGAAGGAACCGAATAAATTATTTAAGGCCGGAACGAAAAACCGAATATCTGCAACGCACATATTTGTTGGGCCTTTAAAAGAAATTGACAAGCAATGAGCTAAAAGTATATTTTGTATTGTATGTAAGACTACGGAAGCACGCGGCTCACTGGTGGGGCCCTCGGACTTCAAATCCGATGTGCGGGGCTGATACCCTCGCGGGTGGGTTCGATTCCCATGTGCTTCCGCCATTTTTGTAAGCACTATGTAAGCAGTTCAACCGTTTTTTTAATGATTTTCTGATAGAGTTTTTCCTGCATCCTCTCACCCCAAAACATTTTCCATACTCCAAACGCTATGCCCACCTTCCAGACAGACGGGTTCAACAAGGCGGTAACGCTGCCGGGAATGCCATTGAAAATCGAGGATAATTATGAGCAGTTTAAAGCCGCTTGGCAAAAACATTTCAGGAGTTGAAGTCACCAATATTTCTACCCATGGAATCTGGCTGCTGTCCGGGGACCAGGAGCGATAATACGGGAAATTCAAAAGTACCGTTTCAAGAAAAAAATGCTCAAACCAGGTCTTTTGCCGGAGAAGCTGGTGCCAGATCCAGAAACGGCTTTGCCAAAGCTTGAATGAACCGTGTCGAAAGTGCTCCCATGGTCTCAAATTTGGAACATTAAGGGAAGGAGTACGTCGATATATTGCCTCCCAAAGTTACGACTCACGAGTTAAAAAAGCGTTGCTGACGCTCAACGTTTTTCAAATAGGGCGGCGGCACCCATGCCGCCGCCGACACACATGGCAACAATACCATATTTGCCGCCGACTTCCTTGAGATTGGCAATGCATGTGGCGGTCAATTTGGCGCCGGTGCATCCCAAAGGATGTCCAAGGGCGATGGCCCCGCCGTGAATGTTTATTTTATCCATGTGTTTTGCAAGGCCGGTTTCCCGGATGCAATGCAACGCCTGGGAGGCAAAGGCTTCATTGATTTCATAGATGTCGATGTCGTCAATGGTCATTCCCACCTGTTTAAGCACTTTGGGGATGGCATATTTGGGACCTACGCCCATCTCGTCCGCCTTGCAGCCCACAGTGGTATACCCAAGCAACCTGGCAATGGGGGCGAGGCCAAGTTCCTCACACTTTTCCCTGGACGCGACGATGGTGGCTGCCGCCCCGTCCGTGGTCTGGGAAGAGTTACCGGCAGTCACGGAACCGTTCACTTTGAACACCGCCCCCAGTTTGGCCAGCCCTTCCGGTGTAGACGCCCGGATGCCGTCGTCATGTTCAACAATAAAAAATTCTTTTTTATATGTGCCGTCAGGCTGTACAACATATCTGTAGGCCGGGGTAGGGACAATTTCAGTGAATTTTCCGCCGTCTCTGGCTGCCATGGCCTTGGTCTGGGACCGCGCGGCAAAGATATCCTGATCTTCTCTGGAGATGTTGTATCGGCTGGCCACGTTTTCAGCGGTGATCCCCATGGATACATACATTTCAGGATAGGTTTGGCAATATTCAGGATGGGGCCGGGGAACGTTGCCGCCCATGGGTACAAATGTCATGGACTCGCAGCCCGCACCAATGCAGATTTCCGACCAGCCCGCAGAGATCCGCACCGAGGCCAGGGCAATGGCTTCAAGGCCGGATGCACAGAACCGGTTCACCGTGGCACCGGATACCTTGTCCGGGAAGCCTGCCATTTTAGCCGCAATCCGGCCCAGGTTAAGTCCCTGTTCCGCTTCGGGGAACGCGCAGCCCAGCATGACATCGTCAATGTCTTCGGGTTTCAGGTTGGGGGTTCTTTCAACGGCTTCCTTCATGATAAAGGAAATCAGCTCTTCGGGCCGGGTCTGGCTGAACAACCCTTTCTTTTGCTTGCAGCCCGGGGTCCGTACCGATTGTATTATATATGCCTCTCTCATTTTTCATTTCTCCTAATTTCTAAGGGGTTTCCCGGTTTTCAGCATATGGTCGATCCTGGCAATGGTTTTTTCTTCCCTGCAGAAGTCCACAAATGCCTCACGTTCGAGTTTGAGGATGGCTTCTTCAGCAATCTCGCTGCCCTCGCCGGTATTCCCGCCGCTGACGACATAGGCAATGCGTCTGGCCAGAAAAGCATCATATTCGCTCATAAATTTGCCGTTAAGCAGGTTGAAGATCTCAGCATTCACCATGCCCTGACCGGCATTGCCAATTACTTTAAGCTTTTTTTTCAGTGGGGGAACATATCCGTCATCCACCATCTTAAGCACTTCTTTCTTGGCTTCGCCCACAAGGTTGTCACGGTTCATGACGATCCGGTCGGCAAGACCGAGAAACCCGTTATCCCGGGCCTGGGCGGCTGACATGGATACGGCGGCTATGGCGATTTTCATGAATACCTGGACAAAGAATTTGGCCAGATCCACCTCTTTAACGGTTCTGCCGGGCAGGGCATCCATATATTTTTTCCACAGGTTCATGCAGCCGCCGCCGGCAGGCAGCAGGCCCACGCCGATTTCAACCAGACCCATGAATAGCTCGGTATGGGCAACGATGCGGTCCGCGCCCAGGCAGGTTTCGCAGCCACCCCCTAGGACCATTCCGTAAGGTGCGGCAACAACGGGGAAAGGTGCGTATTTGACTTTCTGGATGCCAACTTGGGCTTTTGCCAGGAAAGCATCAATTTCCGCATATTTTTTTTCGTGGCACAGTTTGGATACAAAAGAAAGGTCCGCGCCGGCGGAAAATGCACCGGGCATACCGCCGGCTTCATTGCCGATAACAAGGCCGGCACCGTTTTCTTCGACATAGTCAAGGGCTTTATCGATGGCGTCAACGATTTCGCCGTTGATGGCATTCATCTTGGTGTGGAATTCAATGCAGAAAACCTCATCTCCAATGTCCACCAGCGATGTGGATGCATTTTGAAAAACGGTTTTGTTGTTGCCTTTTGCGGCAGCAATGGAAACCATGTTTTTAGAAACCGGCACGGCCTTGTATTCGCCTGACGAAAAATCAAAGTAGTAGCGGATACCGTTTTCAAGTTTGTAAAAAGATTTTTTGCCCTTGGCCAGCATCTGGGTCACATTGGCCGGGACATCAAGACCTTCATTTTTCATTCGTTCAACCGCTTCTTCAACGCCATAGGCATCCCAGGTTTCAAAGGGTCCCATCTCAAAGTTGTAGCCCCATTTCATGGCGTTATCGATTTCGACGATGCTATCGGCAATTTCAGGCACCCGGTTGGCTGCGTACTGGAAGGCATTTGCCTGGCATTTCCAGGCAAATTGGGCGCCTTTGTCGTCGCCTTTGAGTACACAGGTCAGTTTCTCTTTCAGGGTGGCTTTTTTCCTGGCTTCGTCCAGGCAGGGAAATGTCGGTCTTTCAAGGTCTTCATATTCCAGGGTATCAATATTGAGGACCTTGCGCAGTTTTTTCCACTCCGGGGTCAGTTCTGTTTTGTAGAAACCGCCCCGGGTTTTGTTGCCCAGCATTTTTTTATCGACCATTGTGGAGATGAATTCAGGCAGGACAAGTGTATCGCGCTGCTCGTCGTCCGGACACAGGTCATAGGAGTTTTTGGCCACATGGCTCATGGTGTCAATGCCAACCAGGTCCGTGGTTTTGAAAATCGCGGTTTTGGGGCGGCCCAGGGCCGGTCCGAACAGGGCGTCCACTTCGGGGATGGTCATTTTGTCTTCATGCATGAACTTGATACAGGCGCCAATTCCCTGAACGCCGATTCTGTTGCCCACAAAGTTCGGGGTATCCTTGGCCCAGACAATACCCTTGCCCAAGTTTCTTTCGCCAAACCGGGCAAGGAACTCCATGACCTCGGATTTGGTCTCAGCGCCGGGAATAAGTTCGAGCAGGTGCATGTAGCGGACCGGGTTGAAGAAATGGGTGCCCATAAAGTGTTCTTTGAACTCCTGGGCAAATCCTTGGCTCATATCCTTGAGGGGAATCCCGGAGGTGTTGCTGGTAACAATGGTGCCTTCTTTTCTGACTTTGGCGACCTTTTTGAACAGATCCCGTTTGATTTTCAGGTTTTCCACGACCACTTCAACAATCCAGTCGCATTCAGACAGTTTTTCAATGTCATCATCCAGGTTTCCCGTGCTGATGCGCGAGGCGTCTTTTTTGCTGTAAAATAAAGAGGGGTTTGTCGCCAGAGCTGCTTGCATGCCCGCCTGAACAATGCGGTTTCTCGCCGCAGGGTCGTTCTTTTCTTCGTTAGTTAAATCAAAAGGGACAATGTCCAGCAGCAGCACGTCAACACCGGCACCGGCAAGAAGGGCGGCAATTCCGCCGCCCATGATTCCGGATCCGATGACTGCTGCTTTTCTGATCTTTCTTACCATGATTTTCTCCTCAATCTGAAGGACCATTCAGTTTTGTTTGCATAAATCTTGTAAAATAGATGCGGGTTTGATACTTTGGCCCTGTTTTTACAAAGGATATTATTATTTTTTAAGAGAGTCAATGCACCGGATAAATGCAACGCTACACCCTGATTCGTCTCTGAACCCCGGCTCAGTCGCCCGTATGATTGCCGGTCTTCAAAGGGAAAATGGGGACATCCCCTGGCATATCGGGGGGAAAACAGACCCCTGGGATCTTGTGGAGTCCGTCATGGGTCTGAATATCGGCGGTTTTCATGACCAGGCAATGGCTGCCCTCGACTGGTTGGCCGCCCTGCAGAATGAAAATGGCTCCTGGTATTCATCCTATATAGATTCGGTTCCCGAGGACCGGACCACTGAAAGCCACATGGCCTGTTATCTGGCCGTGGGGCTGTTTCATCAGTTTTTGATAAAAGAGAATACGGCTGATCTGGAAAAATTCTGGCCGATCATGTCAAAGGGCGTTGGGTTTGCTTTAGAGCTTCAGGCGGTCACAGGAGAGATTTACTGGGCAAAAAGCCCCGTGGGAAAGGTTGACCCCATGTCTCTTTTGTCCGGCTCATCTTCCATATTCATGAGCCTGAAATGTGCCCTGGCCATTGCCGCTATCCTGGGCCGTGACCGTCCGGAATGGGTGAATGCGCTTAAAAAGCTTGGCAGATCGATCAGGGAAAATATTTTTACCTATAACGTGTCCAAGTCCAGATTTTCAATGTACTGGTTTTACCCAATACTGTCCGGGGCATTGCAGGCGGAGAGGGCCAATGCACGTATTGACAGATATTGGCATAAATATGTCATTGAGGGCCAGGGATGCCGCTGTGTGTCCGACCAGCCCTGGGTGACCATTGCAGAAACCTCGGAGCTGGTGCTTGCGCTTCACGCCATGGGGCGTCGGCAAAAGGCCGGGATCGTTTTTTCCTGGATTCACAACCGGGTGTTTGATGACCAAACTTTCTGGTGCGGTTACACATATCCGGATATGGTGGTCTGGCCCGAGGATAAGATATCCTGGACCAATGCCGTGGTGTTGATGGCGGCCGATGCCCTGTATGGCCTGACCCCTGGGGCGCGTTTGTTTGATCATGATGCTTGGAACGGTTATACGTTTAAATTTTGAGCGATGATCAGCGATAAACGCCCATATTATATTAAACAGGCCTGGTACCGGCTCCAGGATTTTTATGTCCGCCGTTATCTTGTTCCTCAGCTCAATTCCCTGGGACCTCACCCTTATATAATTAAACCCTGGTATATTGAATTGTTCGGCGCCCCCATCTCCATCGGCAGTCATGTGACCCTGCTGGGGTGCCCGGACAAACGAACCCGGCTGACGGTGTGGTCCGAAAAAAAAGATATTGACGGTATCCGTATCGGGGACCATGTGCTGATTTCTCCGGGCGTACGGATTTCAGCGGCCAATTCCATTCGTATTGCAGACTCATGTATGCTGGCCAGCAACGCATATATTACGGATTCAGACTGGCACGGTATTTACGACAGATCGTTGCCGCCTGCCACTCGGTCAAAGGTGGTGCTGAACGAAAATGTGTGGATCGGAGATTCCGCCATTGTGTGCAAGGGTGTAACCATTGGGGAAAATACCATCATCGGCGCAGGTGCTGTTGTCACTTGCGACATTCCGGCCAATACTGTGGCTGCAGGCAACCCCGCCAGGGTCATCCGGGAACTTGATCCTGCCCGGGAAATCATCACCCGTAAAGACCGGTACGGCGATACGGAAAAGATGACAATGGTTCTGGCGGCTGCTGAAAAAGAGTGCCTGAAAGGAAATACGTTTTGGGGGTGGATTCGCAGTCTTATTGCACCCGGCAGGGACTGATGCCTGAAGGCAAATCCCTGTTTGGACGGCGCCTCTAACGAGTCGTTCAAATATGACTTATCCGATTCATGGTCTGGATAAAATATTCAAGGCAGGTCTGGATCTTTTCAATGTCAAAGGTTTTAGATAGCTGGAAAAGCTCTTTTCCAAATGTCTTGAACTCTTCGACGTTAAAGGCTTTTCCGGTTTCAGTGATCCTTACGGCAAATCGCTGGATATCGGATATTTTCATTGCTTTTTGGGTTTGTGGAATATGCGGGATAATATCCTTGTGCAATCTGGCCAAGAATTGGTCGGGCAGGCTCTCTTTGTCCAGGGTGTCCAGGGGCCTTGGCGCAGCAGCTTTCTGAGCTGAATCAGACACCGGCTTGATGAACCGTGTTAAAACGGCCATCAGGCTGTCTATGGCGATGGGCTTGGCAATAGTACAGGCAAATCCCCGGGATTCAAGTTCATCTTCGGACCATGGCGTCATGCCGGCGGTCATAAGACATATGGGAATATGGGCAATGTCGTGGTCTGCTTTCAAACGTGCTGCGGTTTCCATACCGTTTGTTTCAGGCATTTTCAGATCTATGAATATCAGCGCAGGTTTCTGGGCTTTGGCATGCTCAAGCGCCTGGAGCCCGTTTGCCGCTTCAATGACTTCAAGATTGATTTTTTCCAGGACTTCCCTGAGCATGAACCGGATTTCCCACTGGTCATCCACAATAAGAATCCGATCTTTGGCAAACTTCATGCTGGCCCAAGTTGATTTGTTTGCTTGTGCAGGTGCAAGAATGTCAGTGTGATATTGCTTAACACCCGGCATGAAGATGGTAAACAGACTGCCTTGCTCCGGTTTGCTTGACACGGAAAGATTTCCGCCCATAAGCTCTATAAGCTGTTTGCAGATGGCCAGCCCGAGGCCCGTGCCGCCGAATTTCCGGCTGGTTCCGGCCGAGGCCTGTTCAAACGCCTCAAATATTTTATCCTGCTGGGTTTCACAAATACCAATACCTGTATCTGCCACCTGGATAATAAGATCTACGCAATTTTCCTCATTTTGCGGGTTTGTACGAATTTGTGCTTTAAGGGATATTGTGCCGAATTCGGTGAATTTCACGGCATTTCCCACCAGATTGATAATGACCTGGCGCAAACGCATTTCATCCAGGGCCAGGGCGCTTGTGTCATTTTGGGGCAGTTCAATCAAAAAGTTCAGATTTTTTGTTTTCAGTTTTATTTTGAACAGTCTGTATATTTCATTGAACAATGAGTTTAAGAGGACCGGTTTCCGGTTAATTTTCAGTTTGCCGGCCTCCATTTTGGACAGGTCAAGTATGTCGTTGATCAGGCCGGCAAGGTTTTTTCCGGCTGTATTAATGGCTGAAAGGTAACTGAGCTGCTGCTTTTCAGTGATCATTGTTTCCAAAAGTTCGCTGAACCCAAGAATCGCGTTCAAGGGTGTTCGGATTTCATGGCTGACATTGGCCAGAAATTCACTTTTTACCCGGTTTGCCCGTTCCAGTTCATTTTCTTTTTGTCTGCGGATTTGGATTTCGTTGTTCAAGGCTTTGTTGGCTGTTTGAAGTTCTCTGGTACGTTTTTGTACCCGGTTTTCCAATTCCTGCTGGTACCGTTTCAGGGCTTGTTCCGCCTGTTTGCGTTTAGTGATATCTCTTAGGTTAATAACCATCCCTTTGATGGTGGGGTGATCCATGAGATTTTTGGAAATACATTCAAGCGTGCGCCAGTCATTGGCCTCGTGTTTGAACCGTATGACTGTTGGATGTGTCTGGACCAAAGAGTCTGGCCTGAGTGTGAATATTTCGATTAATTCCTCTTTTTCCTGGGGATGTATCAACTCCTGAGCACAACGGCCTATAAGTGCTTTGGGCTGATATCCAAGAATCCGGAATGTAGACGGGCTTACATAGCGGAAAACCCTTTCCCGGTCAAGAATCCATATCATATCGGTGGCATTTTCAATTAACGCTCTGAAATGCTCTTCATTCTGTTTTAATGCGTATAAACTGTCCTGGAGTCTGAATGCCATCCGGTTGAATTCTTTTGCCAAAAGACCGAATTCATCATCGGACTCAATATCGATTCTGGTGTCAAGGTTGCCTTTGCCAAAGGCCTGGGTGCCTAAAAGAAGCGCCTTGATCGGACGGGTCAGGCGTGCGGTAAAAAACATCAAAACCAGGGAGATGATAATGGCGATTGAAATAAACAATCCATACAGATAGGGCTGAATCCGATTGATGCCGCCGAACACCTCATCTGTGGGATCCACCGCCAGAACGTACCATTTCCAGGGTGTAAAATACCCAAATCGAACAAGGAGGCGCTCCCCTGAGAGGTCAATAATTTTTCTGCCCCCCTGATCTGTCAGAGAAGAAAACCATTCTTCTCGACTCAGGTCCGTATCATTAAGGTATTTATTGGGATGGGAGATAATAGCTCCGCTGCGATCCATTATAAAAACAAATCCTGTATTCCCGATGGCGATGTTCCGGATACGGGCTGTTGCGTCCTGTTTTGCCTTGGCAATGCCGGCCGGGACGCTTTCCAGGCCGTAGTCATGAAGAATTTTTTCTTGTTCCCGAATTATTTCCATGGCCATCTTTAACTGCGTGGAAAGCCAGATATCCCCAAGATCAAGAAGGGCTTTCTGAGAAAAATGGTAAGTGATCACAATGGTTGTCGCCAGAAAGAAAAACACAAGCGGGAGGGTCGGAAGCAGGATTTTGGTGTAGGTTTTCATAAAAAATGACTATACACAAAAGTGGTAGGGAAATACACATTTTCAACTTTATTGTTTGCAGGCTGGCGTCTCCTTAAACACAGATTGTGAAAACGATGGTAATTTGTTAAAGAATAGTCATGATTCTGCCTATTAAAGATATTATTGATCTTGATTTTCTCCTGGGCCTGGATGAAGACCAGGAAAATATTGATACTAAGGCCATTGCGTCCCGGGACAGGGATATCTTCCGCCGGATTAAAAATGGCGACCGTCTGGATGATGCCGGACTGATTGCAGGATGGCTGGAATATCGGCGCCTGTTGTTTTTCCAAGAGACCGACAACGCAGACCCCGGAGCTAAGCTTCCTGGTGCGTTATTTGAGTCTTTTTACACCTGGATTGTCAGGGGGATGTTTGCCTGTGGCCTGGCTGCCGGAGGTTTGTGTGCATATTCGTTTCTGGCTTACCATGGCAGTCGGCCTGTGAATGTGACTTTGTTTATTACTGTGTTTATTTTGTTTCCGGCATTGCTTTGCCTATCTGCCGCGCTGGTGGGGTTGCATCAGTTCCGGTCAGGCCCTGCCGAGTCGGGCTGGACCGGCGTGCTGCACCGATTGTCGATGCGTTTGTTTATTGATAAATTCATGGGACGGTTGCAGAAATTGACAGCACCGCTTCAAAAGCATTTTCCCCAATTTTCCAAAAATAGCGGTGATCTGCTGCATCTGGATACCCGGCCCTTCCGGAGTATTCTGTTCTGGCTGGTGTTCATTGCCTTGTCCCTGGGGGCGCTGGGATTTTCTGTCGGGGCGCTTGGCGGCACCTTTTTCAGGATTATGGTTACAGATCTGGCCTTTGGCTGGCAATCCACACTTCTGACGTCTGGGGAGAGTGTCTACCGCCTGGTGAGCTGGCTGGCATTGCCCTGGTCCTGGGTCATGCCTGATATGTTTGTGCCCACCCTTGAGCAAATAGAAGGCAGTCGGATTGTGCTCAAGGAAGGCATGGCCGGACTTGCCAGCGAACATCTGGCTGCCTGGTGGCCGTTTTTGTGCATGGGGATGATGGTCTATGCGCTTATTCCCAGAGTTGTTTTGGTGGGATTTGCCCATACTGCCAGGACCTTGGCCCTTGCCCGATTTGACTTGTCCCGGCCCGGGTACCAGCGTCTGCTGATGCGGATGCGCTCCCCCCGCATGGGGATGAACATCAAAGAGACCGGAGGTTCCCGGGCTGAGTTCAGAGCGCCTTTGCCCAGACCGGAACCCGCGCCTGTGGTGGAAAAAGATCAATCACCGATTGTTGTGCCTCAACCCCATGCGATTTTAAACACGCCGGAGCCAGAGCCAGAGGCAAAGCCTGAACCTAAAGCTGACGTTAAATCTGAGCCCCGGCCTCCGATTGTATCGGATGAACCCCGTGTCAAAAAGAATACGCCCGGTGCACTTGTGCTTGGATCGGCCATGGGTTTTGAGGAAAATGATATGGAACAGATTCGGGCCGGTCTCGAACAGCAGTTTGGTCTCCATGTTGCCGCTACCGTTGGCATCCATTTTGATTTTGATCAAGACCAGGATCAGATAGCAGCTCATGTCAAGGATTTGGGTCAGGTGCATTTAATCGTGCTTCAGGAGGTCTGGCAGCCGCCCATCCGTGGTCTGCTTTATTATTTTGTTCAAATCCGTGAGACTTTTCCTGATTTACCCCTGTGGATTGTCATGATCCGGACAATGGAGCAGGGTGAGAAAGATGTGGCGCCTTCTGATGTGAATTTCCAGGTGTGGAAGAGTGCCGTAAAGCAGCTCAACGATCCTCTGATGGCCATTGAAAGGTGGATGTCGCTATGATGGTATTGCCTGAATTTGCCGTTTTAGGGCACCCCAACGAGGGAAAATCCTCGGTGGTGTCCACCCTGACCGAAGACGACCGTATTAAGGTCAGCCCGGTACCCGGTGAAACAAGGGTGTCCAAGTCCTATTCCGTGACCATGGATGACAAAGAGATCATCCGGTTTGTCGATACCCCGGGCTTCCAGGTGCCCCGGCAAACCCTGGCCTGGTTCAGAAAGAATCCCGGACCGGATATGGTGGCAAGGTTCATTGCGGAGCATGAAAATAACCCGTTTTTTGCCGACGAGTGTGAACTCTTGACACCGGTGGTCAATGGGGCAGGCATTATTTATGTGGTGGATGGTTCCCGGCCCGTACGGGAAGATGATCTGGCTGAGATGGAGATTCTGCGGCTTACGGGACGGCCCAGGATGGCCGTTATCAATGCAAAATCCGATACCCGGGATAATACCGAGGCATGGAAGGAAGAGTTCCGCAAATTTTTCAACGTGATTCGGATCTTTAATTCCAACCAGGCCGATTTTTATGAACGCATCCGGCTTCTGGAAAGCCTTAAAGCCATTGATCAGGACATTGAACCTTTGATGGAAGGGGTGATCCAGGCCTTTAACATGGAATGGGAAAAACGTAACCGCATGGCTTGTGCCTATATTGTCCATGGCATGGAACAGGGTTTGACCTTTTCTTTGTCCCGCAAGATGAAAGCCGACATGGATCCCGTGACGCTCAAGGAAAATCTTACCCGGGAATATCAGGAGAAAATCCGGGATATTGAACACAAAATGTTTGGCCACATCCGCTCATTGTTCCGTCATCATCTCTATGATTATCCATTGCCTGCCTGTTCCATTCTCAGGCATGATCTGTTTTCAGAACAGACCTGGGAGATGCTGGGCCTGACCAGAACCCAGGCTGCCACCGTCGGTGCTGTGCTGGGAGGAACTCTTGGGGCGGTGCTGGATGCTGCTGCTGCCGGACTGACCTTTGGTGTTTTTACAGCCATTGGTTCTGCCGTGGGTGCAGGCTCCGCGTTTATGGGGATCCGGCGTCTGGCCAAAGCCTCATCGGGTCTTGGGGGAGACCGGATCCAGGTGGGCCCCAATGAAAATATTCAATTTTTGTACATTCTTCTGGACCGGGCATTGCTCTATTACACCTACATGAGCCGGCGGGCCCATGGCAGGCGTGATCTGCCTGAAGCGGAATCTCAGTTTGTTTCCAAGGGAGAAAAGGCAGGCATATCCACGCTTTTGACACCAAAGCAGCACAGGGTCTGCATGGAGTTCTTTAAAGCCTGCCGGAAGCAAAGTGCAACATCCGGCAAAAAATATTCGCCGGCCTTTGGTCTGCTGGTGGCGTCTTTACTGGAAGATATCCTTAAAAGGCGTATCAATCCCTAAAGAGTCCTAAAGAGTTAAATCTCTTGAATTTCCAGGTTCGCCCTGATATAAATCATTTTCAAAGGTGCCGGCGTAACTCAGTTGGTAGAGTATCTCACTCGTAATGAGAAAGCCCGCGGTTCGAATCCGCGCGCCGGCTCCAGTAAAATCAATTGGTTACAGAGTTCTCTCTGTAGCCTTTTTTATTTTGTGGGTGAAGCGTAAGATTGTTACGAGGAAAGCAAAAAAAAGGGGGCTGGTCAAAAACCAGCCCCCTTTTAATCAATTGTACTGATTAAAAGCTATTTTCTGTTGGCGTAATCAGCATAGCCCATGGCAACCGTACGGTAAACAATATGGGCCATTTTTGAGTACGGCAGGAATGCAAACAGGTTGAAGATGGCAATCAGGTGTATCCAGTAAAAGAAATAAGAAAGCCATGCGATTTCAGCCAGGCGGGCCATTTCCGTAAGCATACCGGAAAGGCCTAATGCGAAGACAACACCAAGAATGAACCAGTCTTTATAAGTTGTGATCTGTTCCTTGTTGGTAAGTCTGCTCTTGATCATTATGCCTGAACCAATGACCAGGGCAACACCTGCGATATTGGCCAGCCATTTAATTGGGTTAAGCTGGGGATAAGGACCGGCATAACCGCCTACGTAAAGCATGATGCCGCATACTGCTGTTACAATGAAAAGGCCGATAAAGGCAAAAAGCACCATCATATGCGGGGTGGCGCGATTTTTGTTGGATCCGCACTGGGTGAATTTGTTATGTTTCAATATCATGGGTATGACATTTTTAATAGACATTAAAAGGGCTTTGTAATCAAGGCTGGTTTTGTCTGTTTTGCCTTCAAGAACCGCATTGTTATGAATGTCCACAATGAAGCGTTTCAGGGCAAGAAAGAAAACAACAGTTGCAAAAATAGCCAGGGGAACAAAGGTTATATCCACAAACCAGGTGGATACAAAGTTGGCATGAGCGATAACATGTTCTGCACCTTCATGGGCATGGGACCAGTGAAGGCGTCCGCCAAGGGCATCACCGAACAGGAAATGGAAAATTTTTTCCATGGTGCCGCCAAAGCCCATTGTGATAATGGCAAGAAGCGCAAACCAGGCAGCCGGAATCCCAAGCAGAAGCGGCAGTTTGGACGGATCATTTACAGCCTTGGCAAGGGATTTGGGGGTTGCGTATTCAGTGATGGCTGCAGAGCGGATCGCTGCCAGTACATCACCGGGAGCTGCGCCACGGGGGCACATATCCGTGCAGTCACCGCAATTGTGACACAGCCAGATGTCACCGTTGCAGATCAGTTTGTCTTTAAGACCCCATGAGGCAGCAATCATTTCCTTTCTGGGGAAGGGGCTGTTTTCAGGAGCAATGGGGCAGGCCACGGAGCATGTGGCGCATTGGTAACATTTTTTAAGGGTTTCTCCGCCAAGACTTCTAAGCTCGGCAATGAATCCCAGATCAGGTTGGGCAAGATAATTGGTACTCATAGTACTAGATACCTCCATTAAGTTTATATGCCGTCGTTAGAATCCTTTGAACGGGTTCGGGCCAAGTGCGTCCACTTCTTCAACAAAGTCGTTGATGATCTGGGGCAGTTTATCATAGTCATCAATGGCGACTTCCGCAAATGCAACACGTTCGTTTTCAAGGGCCAGTGAAGCAAGCGCATCACCGATCTTTTTCACACGGATTTCAGCAAGTTCGGAACCTTTGACAAAATGGCACTGGTAATCATCGCCGTGTTTGCAACCGATGAGGATAACGCCGTCAAGACCCTGGGCCAAAGCGTCCTTGATCCAGATGGTGTTCACGGAACCAAGACAGCGAACGGGAATCACCCGGACATCCGGTGAGTAGTCCACACGGTTCATACCCACCATGTCGAATGCAGGGTATGCATCGTTTTCACATACCAGTGCCAGAAAACGCAAGGGCGGTTCACTATAATCGTCCTGAGACGGAACAGTGATGGCCTTGATCTGAGAACCGATACTGTCGATGGTATAATCGGCAAAGGAGATAATACGTTCCGGGCAGGCACCCATGCATGTGCCGCAGCGGCGGCAACGGGTGGGATTGGCTTTTGGGGTTCCTCTGGCGTCATCATCCAAGGCGCCGAAGGGGCATTCAACCGTGCAGCGTTTGCACTGGGTGCATCTCTGGAAGAAGAAGTCCGGATAAGTCAAGTCACCGGAACGGGGGTGAACCGACATGCCGCGGTTGGCGCTTTCAATACACTGAATAGCTTTCAGTGCTGCACCGGTTGCGTCTTCCATGGACTCTTCAATGGTCATGGCCCGGCGGACGGTACCGGCTGCGTAAATACCTGTTCTCTGGGTTTCATAAGGAAAGCAGATATAGTTCGAATCAGCATACTGCCCGAAAATATCATTATCCCTGAAACCGGGGCCCTGGCGGTAGGCCAGGTTGATAACCGGGTCATCCTTGGTGACCGGAACCATACCGCTTGCCACAACAACCAAGTCCGCTTTAAGCACCAGGTTCTCACCAAGCAGTGTGTTTTTGGCTGTTACCATCAGTTCTGAACTCATGGCTGTAACGTCGGTGACGGCACCCTTGGTCATGAAAATACCGTCATCCTGCTGCATGGCCTTGTAGAAATATTCCTGCAGACCTGGGGTTCTCATGTGCTGGTAAATAACATAGGCCTTGCCGTCAGCATAATCTTCCCTGACATAACGGGCTTGTTTCAAAGCCACCATGGAAGTTACGGAACCGGCGTATTCAAAATCGCTGTCGTCTTCATCTTTGCCGGCAGACTGGATAAATACAACCCTTTTTGCTTCCTTACCGTCGGAGGGACGCAGGATTTTACCCTTGGCTGCAATCAATTCAAATTCGTCATTGGTGACCACGTCAGGATTGTCCACGGACAAATGAGCGTATGCTTCGCCTTTCAGGACATCAGGCCGCCAGCCGGCAGCCAGAACAACGGCGCCGTAAAGCTCTCCGTTCGGATCAAGGGAAAGGATATCTTCTCTGCCTTCATTGTATTTCAGGTATTTTTGATGGGCAGCCTCGGCATCCAGTTCCTTGCCGTTTTCATCCACCAGCTCTTCAGGAGGCAGCGGAAAGGGTACGTCAAAGGGAATTTTTTCACCGGGTTTTTTCATGGTTACGGTGAATTCACCCGGCTGGCCGGCAATACGTGCCACCAAACAGTTGGTCCTCACATCTATGTTGGTATTGCCTTCAACTTCCTGGACAAGTGCATCCACCACAGGTGCCTGAAGGGTTTCAAAGGGAGGCTGAACAGGCATCTGCGCGCGCAGTTTGGCTGCATATCCGCCAAGGGCAGCCGTTTTTTCTACAATGGTCACTTGATAACCGGCTTTGGCAGCATCCAGGGCTGCAGACATACCGGTTACACCGCCGCCGATAACCAGCACTTTTTTAGAAAAGGACTGTGTCTGGTAAGGCTCGGGAAGTTTAACTTTTTCAAGGCGAATCATGCCCATTTTGATATAGTCCTGGGCCTTCATCTGGATCCGGTCAAAGCTTTCTCCATCATCTTTCTGCTCTTCGGTCAGGGCTGGGTAGGTCTCCCGGGAATGGGGCCATACCACACCTTCCCTTAGATTGGCCCGTTCAATAATGCATCCGGGGAAGTTAAATACATCAAAGTTCACCCGGCGGGAACAAGCGCCGATAACCATGGCGTTTACCTTGCCATCGTCAATGTCCTTTTGAATGAGTGCCACACCTTCTTTGGAGCACAGGAAGGGGTGGGTGGTGCAGTTGACGCCCTCGTTGTCGGGGACACCTGCTAACGCTTCCATGTCAAGTGTGTCGCCGATACCACAGCCTGTACAGATATATACGCCGTATTTTTTATCCATGGTTTGTTACCTCCTCAGAGTCTGAATGGCTTTAAGGGCCATGCCGGTTGCATTCTGGTTGGATGTCACAACATCGGCCGGTTTATTGGCACACCCTGCTGCAAACAGGCCGCCTTTGGAAAAGTCATTGATAATAAAGCCTTCGTCATCAAAGGTCAGATCAGCTGCGGGCTTATCAATGGCGCAGGTGGGCTGCATTCCGGTGGCCAGCACCAGCATATCAACGGTTTGTCTAATTTTTTCACCTGAGATGGTATCTTCGGCCACAAGGTTGATGTTGCCGGTCCCGCTCTCTTCACTGACTTCCGCAACCTTGCCTTTGACAAAGAATACGTTTTTATCCGCCTTGAGTTTGGCATAGAAATTTTCGTATTTTCTGCCGGGAGTCCGCAGATCAATGTAATATATGTAAATTTTTGCATCAGGATATTGGGCCCTGATATATGTGGCATGTTTTAAGGATGCCATGCAGCAGATATATGAGCAGTAGGGCAGATGGTTTTCATCCCTGGAACCTGCACACTGCGCAAAGGCAATGGTTTCAGGTGCCTTGTCGTCGGACGGGCGGATGATTTTACCTTCGGTGGGGCCGTTGAAAGATGCCAACCGTTCCAGCATCATGTTGGTGATGATGTTCTGGTAACGGCCAAAACCAAGATTGTCAATGCGGGTGGCATCATAGGGCTGCCATCCGGTGGCGAATACAACGGCACCGACTTTCAGGTCGAATGTGCGTTCTTCCATGGTAAAATCAACGGCGTTATATTTGCAGGCTTCTTTGACCTTTTCCCGGTCATCCTTACTCATGGCCGGATCCATGACATATCGCTGGGGAAAGGCCATGTTGTGCGGCAGATATGCGGCCTTGCGGCGATCCATGCCAAAGTTGAATTCATTGCTGATTTCAGTTTCGCACACTTTTGCACATTCACCGCAACAGGTGCAGTTGCTGTTTACATACCGGGGTGCGGTTTTTACGCTAACGGTGTAATTTCCAGGCTTGCCATCAACCTTTTGTACCTCGGAAAGCGTGTACACCTTGATGTTCTTGTTGTCTTTGAGTCGTCTGTAATTGATTTCAAGACCGCAGGTAGGCGGGCAGAGTTTGGGGAAGTAGTGCTTGAGCTGGGAGACTCTTCCGCCAAGGGAAGCTTCCTTTTCAATCAGGAAGACTTCGTAGCCCACTTCGGCAGCTTCCAAAGCGGTTGTCAGGCCACTGATTCCACCGCCAACCACCATAATGCTTCCACTTACCGGGGCTGAATTTTCTGTAGTCATGCTGTCCCTCCGTGCATTTGAGTTGTGTAGTTGTGTTGTGTATGAGTTCCAAATTTTGTATGCCGGTTTCTGGCAAAACCAATTATATTCGGTTTAAGCCCGGGGTCGGCATCCTGATCTCCTTATTTGCAAGACTGCAAATTAACCTATAATCCGTTTGTTCGCAAGCTTGCGAAAAAGGAGACAGGGCCGGGCAGGCATAATCTGAAAAACCTCCAGGCACCGGTAAGCCGGCACCTGGAGGTTCATATCAAGACATCCTTAGGTTAAAACGTCTTACCGCACTAGTCGGAGATGATTTTAACGTAGGGTTCTTTTTTCAGAGTCCACTCGTTAGTCTTCTTGTCATAAGAAGAGTTAACAAAGCAGAACCATTCTTCGTCATTCTGGCCCATGAAGTCGCCTCTGTAGTAGAAACCAGGGAAGCGGGATTCTTCACGGAACTGGATGTGACGGGTATGAGCCTGAACTGTGTAGAGACGATGGATAACTTCCCATGCTCTGAGCAGTTCATGCAGATCGCCGGCAGCAACTTTCTCAAGGTCTTCACGGAACATTTCGAACAGGTCCATGAGAACTTCAAGGGATTTGCCGTTGGTCATGTAGAAAGTACCGGTACCTGCACCATACTCATTGGTCATCTTCATCAGACGCATAGCCATGCCGGCAGGTTTGCAGTATTTGGGGTTTACGTCTGTTGCTGTGGTGTATTCAAAGTTATCCAGGTAGTTGTATACCGGATAGTAAACCATGTCCACCAGCTCTTTGTCGGATTCAGCAAAACCGGAAACCTTGTCGCCTTCGGCTTTCAGGTACTGAATCATTGACTTGGCAATGATACGTCCTTCTGCATGAGATCCTGAAGAGAACTTATGACCGGAGCAGCCAACGCCGTCACCGGCAGTGAACAGACCGCGAACGGTTGTCATTCTGTTGTAACCCCATTTGTAGGAAGCAGGTACCCAGTCTTCCTCGGGACCGGAACACCAGATTCCGCAGCATCCGGAGTGGGAACCCAGCAGGTACGGTTCGGTGGGCATAATTTCTGAGTCTTTTTTCTCGGGCTCAGTATTGGTTGCACACCACAGGCCGGCCTGACCAACGGACATGTCAAGGAAATCTTCCCAGGCTTCTGATTCCAGATGCTTGAGTTCTTTCTTGTCCATGGTTTCGCCAAGAGCAGCAAGTGCTTTGGTGGTTTCCATAATGATGGGACCACGGCCTTCTTTGTATTCTTTCATCATCAGATGATTACGCAGACAGGTCGGGGTTACGGCAGCAGTTCCGTAAGGAGCGTATTTTGCAAGCTCGGCTTTGGCATCTTCGGAACCGGCGTAGTTTTCACCAAGACCGTTAACGGTTTTTGCTTTGAACAGCAGGAACCATGCACCAACAGGGCCGTAACCGTCTTTAAAACGGGCCGGGGTGAAACGGTTTTCCATCATGGAGAGTTCAGCACCGGCTCTCAGAGCCATGGTGTAGGTGGAACCGGCATTCCATACGGGATACCAGGCACGGCCTTTACCTTCTGCAACCGAACGGGGTTGGTAAATGTTAACCGCGCCACCGCAGGCAACCATTATAACTTTTGCGTTGAAGATGTAGACTTTGTTTTCACGTACGGAAAAACCAACGGCACCGGCAACTCTTTTGGGATCATTTTTGTCGTTGAGGATTTCAACGATGAAAACTCTTTCAAGGATGTTTTCGTCGCCAAGGGCTTTTTTACCGGCTTCAGCAACGATTCTCTTGTAGGATTCACCGTTGATCATGATCTGCCATTTACCGGTACGAACGGGAGTGGCGCCGGCTTTAAGCGTACCGGATTTCATGCCTTTTTTTCCGTCCATATTTTTGCCATCGTCGCTTTTTTTCCAGATGGGAAGTCCCCATTCCTCGAACAGATGTACGGAATCGTCAACGTGACGGCCAAGGTCAAAGATCAAGTCTTCACGAACAATACCCATCAGGTCGTTACGAACCATGCGGACATAGTCTTCAGGTTTGTTGGAGCCGATGTAGGTGTTGATGGCGGACAGACCCTGGGCAACAGCACCGGATCTTTCAAGAGCGGCTTTGTCGACAAGCAGAATTTTGGTGTCGTCGTCAGCCCATTTTTTGATCTCAAATGCAGTACCGCAGGCAGCCATGCCACCGCCGATGATTAGAACATCAACGTCTCTCTTCTCTACCTCTGGCTCTCTAACGGTTTTAATTTCACCAGCAGGTTTGTTAGGTAATGCCATTATATACCTCCAAAAATTTTATAAGTATCAGAATTAAATTTAAGCAACCTATGCCAGCTCGGTGGGAGCTTTCAGTTCCATACCATCGGCTTCCTGAGTAGACAGCAGGCCTGAATACAGGTCTTTGCCCTTCAGGCCTTCATAAGCGTTGGCTTCGCCTTCGGGAGTGGTTCTGATGGGGAACTTGAAGCGTTTTACAACGCCGTTTCTGAACTTACAAGTCCACATAATGTCCTCAGTACCCATCATGGGCTGTACGGATGCGCCCATGGGCACGAAGTCAGAGTAGCCTCTTACTTCAATGGCCTGGGAGGGGCAGATTTTTACGCAAGAGTAGCATTCCCAGCACTGATCCGGTTCTTGGTTGTAAGCTTTCATTGCAGTTGCATCCAGAACCATCAGGTCATTGGGGCAGATGTACATGCATGCGGTTTTATCCCCGCCTTTACAGCCGTCACATTTTTCTGCGATTACAAAAGATGGCATTTAAAATACCTCCATAAAATGTAGGTTAATCAAAATTGCACAAATACCGTTGTGCGACAATTTGTATCTATCCAGATTAAGGCCCGTCAAAAAAAATGAAAGGCCTGTAATTTAAAGTATTTGGATTCCGAGGAAGATGGGTCTGCTCAGTTTTGAATCTCATCAAATAAGCCCTCTTCCTCAAAACAAATGATATGGGAATAACACCCTGACAAGGTCTGTGTCAAGAAAATTCAAAAAAAATGATTTAATGATTTCTTCAATTTTTTTGAATGATTATTCCTTTGACAATATATATGTTTTTTGGACAAGTTCGGCACTATATCTTGTGAATGCATCCATTAAAATCATCTGGAAAAACCGGTTGGATCCTGGTAGGTTATCCGCCGACGATTATTAATCACCCGTTCTATAGCATAATTTTAAAATAATAAAGGAAAAAAAATGAACGATGAGATGTTGCCGGTCGGCTTGGATGACCTTATGCAATTCAACTGCAGTGCGGATAATCCTTGTTTTAATCAGTGCTGCAGGGATCTGAATCAGGCACTGACCCCCTATGATATTCTGAGAATGAAAAATGCTGTAAAATTGCCGTCCGGACAGTTTCTTCGGGAATATACATCCCGGCATACCGGTCCCGGTTCCGGTCTGCCGGTGATTACCTTTAAGGCCAATCCAGCCACCGGCCATGCCTGCCCCTTTGTCACGGATTCAGGGTGTTCCATATATCATGACCGCCCCGCATCATGCCGCATGTACCCTTTGGCCCGTGCCGTTGTAAAGGACAGGGGCACCGGGAAATATGTCGAGTATTTTGCTTTGATTGAAGAAGAGCACTGCAAAGGATTTGGCGGTCGGGATAATAAAACCGTGGCCCAATGGCTCCAAGGTCAGAATGTGGTCGACCACAATACGGAAAATGATAAAATTCTTGAACTGATCAGTCTTAAAAACCAGATCCGGCCCGGAAAACTGGAAGGTGCTGAAGAAGATATTTTTTACATGGCTTTGTATGATCTGGATGATTTCAAAATTCAGATTAAGGAAAAAGGGCTTCTTGCCTCAACAAATCTTTCTGTGGAATATGTGCAGAAGGTTGTGGCTGATGACCTAAGCCTGCTTAATTTCGGTATTGCCTGGATAAAATACCAGTTGTTTGGCAAAGATTTGGAAATTCAGGGCTGAAAATTATGGAAATCAAAGGAAAAGTGGCTCTGGTACTTGGGGCGGTCAAAGGAATCGGCAAAGGCATTGGCCTGGACCTTGCCCGGCAGGGGGCAAGCCTTATCCTTACCCGCCATGACTGGGCGGATGCCTTTTGTGATATGGAGGCAGCGTTTGGGAGGACAGGTGCCCAGCATAATATAATAAATGCAGATTTGCGTAAAACTGATGAAATTGAAGGTCTGGCAACGTTTATAAAAGATCGGTATGGACGCCTGGACATTCTGGTGAATAACATTGAACGCGGCGGATGGCCTACGGTTCACGGCACATATGTTGAAGATCAGTGGGATCTTGAGATTGAAACAACGCTTAAAGCCAAACGCTGGATTTTTGAAGCGGTGTTTCCTTTGCTGAAGGCCGGCGATGAAGCGGTTGTCATTAATATTTCTTCCGTGGCGGCCATCACCGGAAGATCGGGTCCTGCCGCCCTGGTTTTCAACGAGGGCTATTCCGCCGCCAACCGGGGGATTGGTGTACTCACCGAAACATGGGCCAGGATGGGGGCACCGTCAGTGCGGGTGAACGAATTAATGCTGGGTATATTTGAAACCCGCCATGCCCAGGGGACCCGGGGGTGGCGGGAAGTGCTCACGGATGCGGAAAAACAGTCTTTGATCGATCAGACCCTGGCAGGTCGGACCGGGCAAATTTCCGATGTTGTCAAAGCAGTCAATTTTATTATCAGGGATGCCCCCTATATGACCGGTGCGACCCTGCGTATAGACGGAGGGTTTGTCCTGGGCGGGGCTCGGGTGCCGCCAATGCCCCGGGGTATCGTTTGAGTATTTATATGGAGGTATACTGTTGACATTAAGGCAACTTGAACTATTTCTTGCGCTTGTGAAAACACCCCATTTAAGTCAGGTGGCCAAGGATTTCGGCCTGACGCAGTCTGCAGTGTCCATGGCCATAAAAACCCTTGAAGAGACCTTGGGGAAACTATTGTTCGACCGCATCCACAAACGGCTGGTGGTCAATGAAAACGGGCGCTATTTTTTCAGGATGGTTGATCCCCTTGTTTTTGGTCTGCGGGAAAGCGAGTCCATGTTTCGGGACCAGGCTCTGGTGGGAGATATCAAGGTGGGTGCCAGTTCATCCATTGCCAATTATATCCTGCCCCAGATTATTTATGAATTTGCCGAGCTGTATGAAGGGGTTCGTATAGAAAAAATAACCGGCAATACCATAGAGATCGGCAAGCTTATTGAAGACGGTGACGTGGATATCGGGTTTGTTGAAGCAGACTACAACAGCACTGAAATCGAGCGGGAGGTGCTTGGCCTAGATGAACTCTATGTGGTGACGGGTGACCCGGATCTTGTTCGCAACGAAGATTACTGCATGGACGAGCTTTTATCTAAGCGTTGGATTTTTCGGGAGGAGGGGTCCGGCACCCGGGAGGTTTTCCTCTATCATATAGAAAAGTATAAAAAACGGTTTAAGCCTTTCCTGGAAGTAGGTCATACGGAAGCTGTGAAATCGGTACTCAGAAACAAGGGGGCGTTAAGCTGTCTGTCCAGAATTTCCGTAATGAATGAGCTTTTGTCCGGACAGTTGTTTCGTCTCAGAATAAAGGATTTTAAATTTTCCCGTTCATTTTATACGATCTGGCATAAGGATAAATACTTTTCATCTGTTCTTCAGGAATTCATGTATTATACAAAAGAGCGGTATAAGGCGGTATACGAAAACCAGCTCCACGCCCACTGACCCTAACGTTTCATATCCTGCTCGGCGGCCTGGATGGCTGTGATTGCCACTGTGTTGATAATGTCGGTTACGAGACATCCCCGGCTCAGGTCGTTTACCGGCTTGTTTAAACCCTGCAGGGTCGGGCCAATGGCCACGGCGCCGGAGGAGCGTTGAACCGCCTTGTATGTATTGTTTCCTGTGTTGAGATCCGGAAAAATAAAAACAGTTGCCCTGCCGGCCACAGGCGAGTCCGGCATTTTAGTTTTTGCGACATCGGGTTCTATGGCCGCATCATACTGGATGGGACCTTCGATGAGCAGATCCGGGCGCTTTTGCTGTACGATCCTGGTGGCTTCCCGGACCTTGTCAACATCCTTGCCTTTGCCTGAGGTGCCCGTGGAATATGAGAGCATTGCGATTCTTGGTTCAATGTCGAACATTTTCACTGTTTCTGCGGAGGTAATGGCAATTTCTGCAAGCTGTTCAGCATTGGGGTCCGGATTGATGGCACAGTCTCCGTAAGCTAGGACTTTGTGTGGCAGGCACATGAAAAACAGTCCGGATACCGGGGTCTGGGGGGTTTTGGCTTTGATGATTTCAAATGAGGGAATGATGGTGGCGGCGGTACTGTGGACAGCGCCTGATACCATGCCGTCCACATCACCCATGTGTACCATCATGGTGCCGAAATAGTTGACGTCCGCCACCCGGTCCCGGGCATTTTCAATGGTCATGCCCTTGTGCTTTCTTAATTCGCAATAGACCTCGGCATAAGTGTTGAGCAGTTTGGATTTTCCGGGATTGATGATTTCAAATCCTTCCATACGCAGGCCAAGCGTCCTGATTTTGTGACGGATCTTTTTTTCATCTCCAAGAAGGGTAATGTCGGCAATTCCGCGTCGCAGAATGGTTTCCACGGCGCGCAATATGCGGTCTTCATTTCCTTCGGGCAGAACAATCCGTTTTTTGAACATCCGGGCTTTACGGATAAGTTCGTATTCGAACATTTTCGGTGTCATGATAGTGGCGTCTGTGGTGATGACTTTATTCATCATCCGCTCAATGTCCACGTGCTGTTCAAATAGTGCCAGAGCCCGGGTGATTTTTCTGTCATCATACGGGGAAATCGAACCTCTGATTTTTTCCACGGCCAGGGCTGTGGGGAACGTGTTTTCGGTGACGCTGATCACGGGTACGGCATCGGGAAGGCCTTTTATAAGCTCCCATACCGGACCTTCAGGTACAAGACCGCCGGTTAAAATGATGCCGGAAATATTTGCGATGGAATCCGAAGACTGGGCTGCCATGCAGCCCACAATTACATCGGCCCGGTCTCCCGGGGTGATGATCAAGGTGCCGTGGTCAATTCTGCTTAACAGGTTTGTCAACTGCATGGCAGCAACGGTAAACCCCCGTGCATGCCGATAGAGCTGATTGCTTCCAATAAGTACTTTTGCGCCCAGAGCACTGGCAACTTCGGCAATGGTTGGGTTGGCCAGCGCCTCTTCCTCGGGCACGGCATATATCAGCTGATCAGGGAATAGTCCGGTTTTTTTGAAATAATCAATGATACCGGACAGGTCGGCGGGCCTCACTCGATTAATGATGGTGCCCAGAATATGACACCCCTTGCTTCCCAGGGAGTCTAAGGTCATACTGGTAAGCGTGGCAGCCTCTTCCATGGATTTGTTGTGGGCATCAGCCACCAGGAGTACAGGACAGTTCAGATTCTGGATAATCGTCGCATTGATGTCGAACTCCACACCGGTGGTGGAAGATACAAAATCTGTTCCTTCGCAAAGGATAAAGCGGCATTTTTCCCTGGCATCATTGTATTTTTCGATAATTTTTTCAAGCAACTCATCTTTTTTGCCATGGCTTAAAAGCTGGTCGGCCTCATTCTGGGTGACGCCGTACATGGTGGCATAAGGCCGGTCAAGGTTGTACTGACTGGACATCAGTTCAATATCCAGATCCCAGGCATCTTCGGGGTCCTTGGTGATGATGGGCCTGAAAAAGCCTACATGTTCGAGTTTTCGAAAAAGCATTTCCATTACGCCTAGTGCAATGGCTGATTTACCCGCGCCCGCCTGGGTGGCGGTGATATATAAACCGCTTGACATTAAATTTTCTCCAAATAAATTGGCTTATAATTCAGAAGAATCTGAGCAATCGTTTTTTTAATTTTTCCGGTTTTACCTGTCAACTGCCTGAAATTCATTTCTATAACAGCCATCTGTTTATAAAACGGGGTCCGGTCAAAAGGAATATATGTACGGCGGTCAAATTTTCCGGCATCACAGCCTGGTCCTTTTATGACATTAAATCCGGGTTTGTGAAGCTCATGGGGCAGTCCGTGCAGCCGGCAGATCATTGGTCTAAAGTGGTAAAGACTGCACCTGCCCGTTTTGAGCAGTGGGCAGGGGATTTTTTTGGATGCCGCCGGATTGTCTTTTTCCGCAGAGTCAGAAAAGGTTTGGCGGCAATAGTCCCGGCTAAGCGTTAACACATGCTTTTGGTCTTTGGGAGACAATGTCTGTAATCCAAACTGCAGAAAAGATGCTTCTGCGTGGGTATGATGAAAAAAAAGAGAGAGGCAGCAGTTGTCTTGACAGCCCTTGCATTGAAATCCATATTGTTGCGCAACCTGGTTCCATGCCTTATCCATATCATGGTAAAGCTGGGCCAGGGGTGAAAAATGTTCCGGGATATCCATCATGACTGTCATTGGCGTCCTTGGTGAGTATCTTTTAAACTAGTGGGTTGGGAAAAAACAGACGCGCATACAATTTAAGTGCGTACCGGTCGGTCATGGAGGCAATGACATCACACACAGATCGGTTCAGTGTGTTTTTTGCTGAATCCCATGGGGCCATTTCCATTTTTTCCAGCTCTTTTTGCATCTCGTCGGGGTTTTCCATAAAATATGTGTAAAGACCGATAATTACTTTTTTTGCCTTTACAAATTCTCCATGCACGGCCGGTGAGCGGTACACTTTTTCAAAGAGAAATTTTCTTAGGATTGTCATGGCTTCCATGGTCTCCTTACCCATATTTAAAATGAATTCTCCATTTTGGGGGCCGCTGTTGTAAACCAGCTGCTCCATCATTGTGGATGCGCGGTCAGCGTGGGTTGTGCCAAGCTTTCGGATGCAGATGTCAGGCACCTCGTCCTTGGAGATCACCTTGCCCCGGAGCGCATCATCAAGATCATGGTTCAGATAGGCAATGATGTCTGCCACGCGTACAATTCGTCCTTCAATGGTGGACGCGGTTTCTCCTGGCGTGGCCGGAATA
Source organism: Desulfobacter postgatei 2ac9 (assembly GCF_000233695.2). Classification (NCBI taxonomy): domain Bacteria; kingdom Pseudomonadati; phylum Thermodesulfobacteriota; class Desulfobacteria; order Desulfobacterales; family Desulfobacteraceae; genus Desulfobacter; species Desulfobacter postgatei. The sequence goes on from NZ_CM001488.1 coordinate 821,992, forward strand.
ATATTGCCGAATCCCTTGGAGTGTTTCAGAATGCCGTCTCTGACCTGCTTGGTAAGGTTGAGGCCTTTCCCTCTGTTTTCCAATACATCCACCACTCTTAAGCTCTGGTCGGAATGGGTAAAACGGGAGGTGTATACCTCAATTAGGGCGGTTTCTCCGGCGTGTCCAAAGGGTGTATGTCCTAAATCATGTCCAAGGGCAACCGCTTCGGCAAGGTCCTCGTTCAGGCGCATGGCCCGGGCAATATTCCTTGCCGTTTCAGAAACCTCAAGGGTATGGGTGAGCCGGGTCCGGTAATGGTCTCCTAACGGCGATAAAAAAACTTGGGTTTTGTATTTTAAACGCCTGAAGGCATTGGAGTATACAATTCGGTCCCGGTCTAACTGAAAGGGTGTTCTGATGTTACTGGGGGTAACATCTGGGTGTCTGCGTTCAGCGCTGGTACTTGGGGTGCCGTATTTTGACAGGAAATTGTGCTCCCGTTGCTGGAAGATTTCCCGTATACTGGGATTTTGTTTTATTTGGGGTATTGTTGTATTCATCAAAACAGTATTGAAATAAAATAAAAATAAAATTAAATACAGCATTTATTAAAAAAATCAAGAAAGGGGTGTTTTTGGATTACGAGATTTTTATGGAGCAGGCCCTTGAACAAGCTCGCAAAGCCTTTGATCAGGGGCAGTTTCCTGTGGGGTGCGTGATTGTTCAAGATGATCGGGTGATTGCCTCGGGTGCCAGGGCCGGCACGTCGGGGGATCTATCTTTTTTCAGTGAAATTGACCACGCAGAAATACGTGCGCTTAAGGCCCTTGAATCTTCGGATGTGCGGTTTATCCCGGAACGGGCTGTGCTGTTCTGTACCATGGAGCCCTGTTTGATGTGCTTTGCCGCAATTATTCTGGCCGGCATCCGGACTGTTGTATTTGCCTATGAAGATGTGATGGGTGGGGGGACCGGCCTGGACAGGCGGCATCTGGCACCCTTATATAGGGATGCGCAGATTACGGTCGTTCCCCATGTGCTGCGTAAAAAAAGTCTTGATCTTTTTCATGATTTTTTTAATAAAGATGCTAACTTATATTGGAAGGACAGTCTGCTGGAGTCATATACGCTTGATCAACGGCGTGAGTCCGGGAATAAACAGGGGTGTAATTCAGAAATAAAATAAATAAATCTTGATTTGTATGCATAGTGTATATATAATCCAAAGGTTATGCTTGTCATATTGACATGATTAAAATTTTTTGCTGCGGCGGGAGGTTAAAATATCTACTAAGCGAGTTAAGCAGGATCAGACAAGAGTGAATAAGGGGATCAGAGCTACTGAGGTACGGGTTATCGGTTCTGATGGCGGACAGATAGGGGTTCTGCCTATTGCTGAGGCGTTGCGTATTGCTGAAAGCGAAGCTTTGGATCTGGTTGAAGTGTCGCCGGAGGCCAAGCCTCCTGTCTGCAAAATAATGGATCATGGAAAATATAAATACGAGCTGACTAAGAAAAAACAGGAAGCCAAAAGAAAGCAGAAAAGTGTTCAGATCAAGGAGATCAAGGTCCGTCCTAAAACAGACGATCATGACCTTGAAACCAAGGTCCGGCACATGGAGAAATTTATTTCCAATGGTGATAAGGTAAAAATAACCCTGGTTTTCAGAGGTCGTGAGTTTATGCTCAAGGAACAGGCCAATATCATTTTGGAAAAAATAGTGGAAATGAGCAAAGACTTTGCCCAGGTGGAACAGTTTCCCAAGTTTGAAGGGCGGTTCATTACTATGCTGCTTGGTCCTAAATAATCACCGGTTATCTGTTTTTCGTCTTTTTGTATCGGCTTTCTGGTGCCAAGGGATATTTATGTGTGGTGGTATATCATGTATATACCGCCTTTAGTTTTTATAATAGTTCGAACCTTCAGGAGATTTAGTAATGCCAAAAATTAAGACATGCCGTGCGGCTGCCAAACGGTTTGAAAAAACCGGGTCAGGTAAATACAAGTTTCGCAAATCCCATGCCAGTCATATTCTGACAAAGAAAACCACTAAGCGGAAAAGAAGTCTTCGCCAGCCCCAGATTGTTGCCGGTTCTGATATGAAAGAAGTTCGCCGGATGCTGCCTTACGGTTAGTGAGGCTTTGCAGCGTTTTTAATATTGATATGGAAGCCGGCCAATGTACCGGTTGGCTGATGGTACATAAAGGAGTGTAAAAAAATGAGAGTTAAAAGAGGATTCAAAGCAAGAAGACGCCGCAACAAGGTGCTTAAGCTGGCAAGGGGTTTCAGGGGTGGAAGAGGCAAGCTTTACAGAACTGCTGCCGATTCAGTGGATAAAGCATTAATGTACGCCTATAGAGACCGCCGGGCAAAAAAAAGAGATTTTCGGAAATTATGGATTGTACGTATTAATGCCGGTGCACGGATGAATGAATTGTCCTATTCCCGGTTCATGAACGGACTAAAACTTACGGGCAGTGAACTGGACAGAAAAGTTCTGGCTGATCTGGCTGTATCCGATCCCGCGGGATTCTCCCAGCTGGCTTCCCAGGCGTCTGCCAAATTGAACTAAAGCGTATTTTCGGGGGAACCTTGCAAAACAATCTCCAAGACATTGAAAAACAGGCCCTGGAACAAATCCGTGCGGCGGATTCAAAGGAAGCCCTTGAGTCTGTTTCCATCCACTTTTTGGGTCGCAAGGGGGTGCTCACAGCTTTTTTGCGTAATATTCCATCCCTTCCGGTGGATGAACGCCCTGCTGCGGGGAAAAATGGTAATCTGCTCAAGGTAAAGCTTGAAAAAGCGTTAAAACATGCCCAGTCTGATCTGGAAGCCGGTGCCGCAGGTGATACTGAAGGTATTGATGTCACCTTGCCCGGACGTATGGTGAAAAAAGGTGCCCTGCACCCCATTACCCAGGTGATAGAAGAGATCTGCGGTATTTTTCTGCGTCTGGGGTTTGACATTGCCGAAGGTCCGGAAGTTGAAACCGATTATTATAACTTCGAGGCACTGAACATTCCTCAGTATCATCCGGCCAGGGACATGCAGGATACCTTTTATCTGTCTGAAAATATCGTTTTGAGAACCCATACGTCAGGTTCCCAGCCCCGGGTGATGGAAAAAACCGACCCGCCTGTGCGCATTATTTCTCCGGGTAAGGTGTTCCGCTGTGACTCGGATCTGACCCATACCCCTATGTTTCATCAGGTTGAAGGCCTGATGGTGGACAAAAACATCTCTTTTGGCGACCTTAAAGGGGTGCTGACCACGTTTGTTCAGCAGTTTTTTGATAAGGATACTTCGTTGCGGTTCAGGCCCAGTTTTTTTCCTTTTACCGAACCCAGTGCTGAAGTAGATATGCGATGTGTCATGTGCAAGGGCAAAGGCTGCCGGGTCTGTTCGAAGACCGGCTGGATTGAAATTCTGGGGGCCGGTATGGTCCACCCGGCTGTGTTTGAAAACGTGGGTTATGATACCCAAACGTATACGGGGTTTGCCTTTGGCCTTGGTATGGAACGGGTTGCCATGCTCAAGTACGGAATTGATGATATCAGAAAATATTTTGAAAACGATATGCGTTTTCTAGGGCAGTTCTAATTATGAAAGTCAGTTTAAGCTGGTTGCGTGAATATATTCCCATTGATCTTGATCCCCAGGAAATATCCGACAGACTGACCATGGCCGGTCTTGAAGTGGATGGGGTGGAAAGTCTTTATGATTACCTGGACAATGTGGTTGTCGGCCAGGTTGTACAGGCAAATCAGCATCCCAATGCTGAGACGCTTACCTGTTGTGGCGTCGATATTGGAACAGGAGAGCTTTCTCCCATTGTCTGTGGTGCGCCCAATGTCAGGGAAGGCATGTATGTTGCCTGTGCTCTGCCTGGGGCCGTGCTGCCCGGTGATTTCAAAATAAAGAAAAGCAAGCTGCGGGGCGAACCGTCCCACGGTATGCTGTGTTCGGCTGCTGAGCTGATGCTTGCGGATGACGCATCCGGTATCATGGATCTTGAGGGCGAGTTTGTTGCCGGAACCCCCCTTAAATCAGCCTTGAAACTGGCTGATGTTGTTTTTGAAATTGATCTGACCCCCAACCGGCCGGACTGTCTGAGTCTTATCGGGGTGGCACGGGAAATAGGGGCGTTTACAGAGCCCCGAAATAAGGTAACCCTGCCGGACGTGACGTTTTCGGAAGCCCTGATGGATTCCCGGAATATTCACGATTTTGTTTCTGTTGAGATTGAGGATCCGGAGCTGTGTCCAAGATATACTGCAGGTATGCTGTTTGACGTCAAGGTCGAACCGTCGCCGCTTTGGTTAAAACAGCGTCTTGAAGCCGTTGGGCTCTCTTCTATCAATAATGTGGTGGATATCACCAACTTTGTCATGATGGAAACCGGACAACCCTTGCATGCCTTTGATTATGATAATATTGCCCAAAGCAAAATTATTGTAAGAACAGCCGGAAAACCCGGTGACGCGAGGCTTGAGTTTACAACGCTTGATTCGAAAACCCACAAACTTGACCCTGAAATGCTCATGATCTGTGACGGAGATAAGCCTGTGGGTATTGCCGGTGTCATGGGTGGTGAGAATTCCGAAATTACGGATGCCACCACCCGCGTGTTGGTGGAAAGTGCCTATTTTAATCCTGTGTCCATCCGGCGAACTGCCAAGCGGACGGGAATCGGTTCGGATGCCTCCCACAGATTTGAGCGCGGCGTAGATCCTCAAGGCACTATGTTCGCCTTGAAGAGAGCCGTTTCATTAATGGCTCAGTTATGTTCGGCGACCATTGCCAGGGAAATTATTGATGAGAATCCCGTCAAGGCTCAACCTGTGACCATTGATTTGAGCCCTGAGGCGTTGAACCTACGCTTAGGGACTTCGTTTTCCGCAGATGAGATGGCACAGATTCTGGCGTCTGTGGAATTTGGCGTTGACAAAAAGGAAGATGGCTGCCTGCAGGTGCATGTCCCCTCTTTCAGGGTTGATGTGGCCCGGCCCGAGGATCTTTCCGAAGAAGTGGCCCGGTTGTGGGGGTATAATAAAATTGAAACCAGTTATCCTTTGGTGAGAGCCAAGGGCCAGCCCCTTGCCGCGCGCCTTGTGTTACGGGGCAAAATTCGTCGGGCCATGACGGGATTTGGATTTTGTGAGGCCATCAATTACAACTTTATCCGAAAGGATGCCTGTGAACGTATGGGCATTGACGAGTCGGATAAAAGAACCCGGATGGTTGAGATTTTAAATCCTATTTCAGACCAGATGGCAGTACTCAGGACATCCATTGTGCCAGGACTGCTGGAAGCCATGGCCAGGAATACGGCCAAACAGGTGGATACCCTTCAATTGTTTGAGATCGGCAAAATTTTCTATGACAAAGGGCCGGGCGAACAGCCCGAAGAAGTAGAAGTGATCGGAGGGCTGATCACCGGATACCGCTGGGATCAGACCTGGTATTCCAAAAAGGAAGCTGTGGATTTCTTCGATCTTAAGGGTGTTGTACAGGGATTGATGGATTCGCTTCAGATTTCCGGTGTGATTTATGAAAAAATTGATGCTCATACCTGTCCCTATTTTCAGCCGGGGTATGGTGCCAGGGTGATGAGAGACGGTCTGATCCTTGGTACGCTTGGAAAAATAGCTTCAGATGTGGGAGCAGCCTTTGGTTTGAGACAGGATGCATATCTTTTTGATATAGATATGAACAGTCTTGAAAAATCGGTTCCCCAGGCTATTCAGGCAGTTGGGCTCCCTAAATTCCCTTCAATTTCCAGGGACATGACCTTTATTGTCTCAAAGCGTGTTGAGGTCGGCGCCATGATGGATGCCATTTCAGCTTTTGCCCAACAGCAGGCCTTGATTGAAGATTATTTCCTTTTTGATGTATTTGAAGGCCGCAGTATTGGTGAAGATAAAAAATCCCTGTCATTCAGGATAGTCTACCGCTCTGTTTCAAAAACCTTGACAGAAAAAAATATTAAAAAGATTCATGATCAGTTGTCCCAGAAGCTAATTAATGATTTTAACGCTGGGCTGCCTGGATAATTTCGAGGTAGATGGTTGCCATTGATCCGGGAGACCGGTGCTAAAATAGAAAATGCGGTTATAGTTATATAATAAGAGGTTGACAAATATAATACGCCCTGTTATATTTAACCGCTAAAATGCGGGCATAACTCAGTTGGTAGAGTGCAAGCTTCCCAAGCTTGATGTCGCGAGTTCGAGCCTCGTTGCCCGCTCCAAATTAATTTGGTATTGGTCGGCAGATTTGTTCCACTTGTTTAGGGGAAAGATATGATCTGAGCCTGATATTTGGTGAGGATTTTTGAGAGTTTTAGTATCGGGAACGGGCATCTGCCCGTTTTTGTATTTGTGGAAAAAGGACGATTGCTTCAGGAGATGGGATTTATAAACATCAAAAAACCCGGTGCTGTTGAACAGCGGATTGAGGCTGTAGCCGAACCCCTGATAGATTCTTTGGGGTTGGAACTGGTACACATTGAATGTGTTGTCCATAATCGGCAGAAATTTGTCAGAATTTATATTGACAAGCCCAAAGGGGTTGGTCTTGATGACTGTGTGGCAGTCAGTCGAGAACTTGGGGATCTGATTGATATTCATATTGAGGATATTGGTCCTTACCGCCTGGAAGTGTCATCCCCAGGCCCAAATCGCCCATTGAAGACAAAGGCGGATTTTATCAGATTCCAGGGAGAACGCATTAAAATTGAAACCCATGAAGTTATAGATGGAAGAAAAAAGTTCACCGGGATTCTTGAGAAGACAAATGAAGATTCTGTGACGATTGCCGTAGACGGCATGTCCTTTGATATTTCCGGAACCAATATCATGAGAGCAATTCTTGCAGGTCAGTAAAATGGAGAGCGTTTAATATGTTGATTACAGACATAAAAAGGGTGATCGATCAGGTAAGCCGAGAAAAGGGTATTGATGCTGAAATCCTCATTACTACCTTGAAAGAGGCCATTGTCTCTGCCGCCAGAAAAAAGATCGGCCCAAGGGCGGATATCGAAGTCCATTATGATGAAAAAAGCGGAGATGTTGAAGTTTTCCATTTTAAGGAGGTTGTTGAGGAGGTTGAATATCCCGACAGTGAGCTGACCCTGGAGGAAGGGCTTGAATTTGACCCCGAATGTGAAATCGGTGATTCGCTGGGGATTCGAATGGATACCGAGGAGTTCGGCCGCATTGCGGCTCAGTCGGCCAAGCAGGTGATCATACAGAAAATGCGCGAAGCAGAGCGCAATGCCGTATATGAGAATTTTATCCATAAAAAAGGTAAAATAATCAACGGTATTGTCCAACGCTTTGACCGGGGTGCCATCATTGTCAACTTGGGCCAGGCCGAGGCTGTACTGCGGCCAAGGGAGCAAATGCCTAAGGAAAGCTATAAGCGAGGGGATCGGATCCGTGCTTATGTCCTTGATGTGCTGGAAGAATCCAAAGGTGCCCAGATTATTTTATCCCGGACCCATCCGGAATTTTTGGTTGAATTGTTTAAAACCGAGGTGCCGGAGGTGGCCGAAGGCATTGTTTCCATCCGGGCTGCAGCACGCGTGCCCGGCGTAAGGGCGAAAATTGCTGTCTCCTCCATTGATTCCGATGTGGACCCCGTAGGGGCCTGCGTGGGTGTTAAGGGCAACCGGGTTCAGAATATTGTCCAGGAGTTGCGGGGAGAGAAAATCGATATTGTTCAGTGGAGTCCGGACGTTGCAAGATTTGTCTGCAATGCCTTATCCCCGGCTGAAATCGCAAGGGTTATCATTGATGAAGACAATCAGTCCATGGAGGTGATTGTCAATGATGAATATCTCTCCATTGCTATAGGTAAGGGCGGTCAGAATGTATCCCTTGCCTGTGAGATTACCGGCTGGCATCTTGAAGTCACCAGTGAAGAGGAGTACAGTCGGGAGGTCAAGGAGGGATACGACAGTTTGATGAAATTGTCCACAGTGGGCCTGCCGGCAGCAGAGTTACTGTTCAAGGCTGGTTATTCCTCGTTTCTGGATATCATGGATGCTGTGCCCGAGGATATTGCGGCCTTTTTAAATATTTCCGTGGAAGATGCCCAGGCAATGATAGAAGAAGCCGGGCGTCTGATGAAAGATGAGCGGGGAAGGGCCCGGAATGAACTGCTGAAACGAGGCTCTTTTAAGAAACCCGACACTAATCTGGATGACAATGCCGGTGAGGGAGAAACGTTTGATGATGAAGACGATGGACGTGTTGAAGAATCAGGTGAATAAGGATTGTTGCATCGGTAACACGGGGAATGAATTTCAAAAGAATCAACTATAGAGGATTACTGGGGGCAACGAATGGCCAAGGTCAGGGTATACGAGTTAGCTAAAGATCTGAACATGACAAACAAGCAGCTTCTTGAAAAGCTTAAAGAGCTGAAAATAGATGCTAAAAGCCATATGAGTGCTCTGGATAGCAGTGATGTCGCGGCTGTCAAACAGAATTTGTTGGGTAAAAAGAAGCACTCCAATGAGGTTGAAGTCCGTCCCCCGGTGATCCGCAGGCGCAGGACAAAGCGTCTATCCCAGACCGATGAACTGGATAAGGATGAGGATATGGACGATTCATTCGAATCCGAGGAATCGACTGTACAGGATTTTCAAGATCAGGAAGAAGCTCGGGATCTGGAAGGTGCTGCTGTTAAGGATGAGCAGTCCCACGAGTCGGTAACCGGCGGCGGAGAGACTGCCCCGGAATCCAAAAAAAAGAGGGATCTAAGACGGCCTGCCAGAAAGCTTATGTCCAGAACCAGTGAACCCGCCAAAATTATTAAGCCTGCCAAGGTTGAACAGTCGCCGGAGGCGGAGCATGAAGACGTGGCTGTGGATGTTAAAGGAAAAATTGAAAAGCCCTCCGTAGAAGATGAGAATGTTTTAAAACAGCCGGAAAATGAGAACGCAGAAACATCTGCGGTCCCCCCTGAACCCGAAGGTAAAAATAAAGACGATTCGTCTGGTTCATCAGATTCCATTGGGGATAAATCAGTACCGGAACCGGTGAGTGGTGACCAGAAAAAGGCCATGGAACAGAAAGAGAATACTGCGCAGCAAGGTGGGGACGAATCTATGGAAGAAGACAGCAATCATGCCAAACGCAAAAAAAAGAAGAAGAAAACCGCCCCTGCCAAGATCGTCAGGGTGGCGGATCCCATGGTTTTGGAAAATATAAAACGAATCAAAGCCGGAGAGAGTCATTCAGGCAATGGAAACGATCATGACCGGCCTGTCCGCAAACAGCCGATGCCGGAAATTATACCTTCAGATGACCCAGGTCCGGATCTTGTTATACCGTCTGCCGTTCCTAATGAGCGTAAGCGGGTATGGAATCGTGATGAAGATCACTCCTCTGACGGACCCGGTTCCAGGAAAAAGCGGCGTAAGAAAAAAGCTGTGGTGGAGGGAGATGATCTTTACCAGGGCAGGGGAGGTCGGAAGAAAAAGGGTAGAAAAGATCCCAAGGGTAAAAAAGGTGGTTTTCAGAAAACCCAGATTACGACGCCTAAAGCAATTAAACGCCGCGTAAAAATAGATGAGGCCATTGAGCTTGCAGAACTTGCCAAGCGCATGGGCATCAAAGCCAACGAAATGATTGTTAAACTCATGGGTCTGGGCGTTATGGCCACGGTGAACCAGACCATTGATTTTGATACCGCTTCCCTTGTGGCAGCTGAATTTGACTTTGAGGTGGAAAAGGCAAATTTTGAGGAAGAGACCCTCCTTAACGTTGCGCCTGAGGCAGAGGACGAAGAAAAATTGGAATGGTGCCCGCCTGTGGTTACCATTATGGGGCATGTTGATCATGGTAAAACCTCATTGCTGGATGTGATTCGCAAATCCAAGATTACCAGTGGTGAGGCCGGCGGCATTACCCAGCACATTGGTGCGTATAATGTAGAAACCCCCAACGGCGGACGGATCACCTTTCTTGATACACCGGGCCATGCCGCATTTACCGCCATGCGTTCCAGAGGTGCCCAGGTCACGGATATTGTTATTCTGGTGGTGGCAGCCGATGATGGTGTCATGCCCCAGACCGTTGAGGCCATCAACCATGCCAAGGCTGCAGGCGTACCTGTGGTCGTGGCCGTGAACAAAATGGACAAGGAGGGTGCTGACCCGGATCGCATTATGCGTGAACTGTCCGAATACGATCTGTTGTCCGAGGAGTGGGGTGGCAATGTTATTTTTGTCAAGGTCTCCGCGAAAACCGGTAAGGGCATTGACGCGTTGCTGGAAATGGTGCTGCTTCAGGCTGAAGTCCTGGAACTGCGGGCCAACCCGGATCGGAAGGCCACGGGCTACGTGGTGGAATCCCGTTTGGATACCGGCCGTGGCGCTGTGGCCACCGTGCTGATAAAACAAGGCACCTTAAGGGACGGCGATTCCGTTGTGTGCGGTCTTCATTCCGGCCATATCCGGGCCATGATTGATGATTCCGGAAACCGCGTGGAATCGGCAGGGCCTTCCACACCTGTTGAGATTGTGGGTCTGGCCGGCGTGCCTGATGCCGGAGACGAGTTTGTGGCTGTGGCGTCAGACAAGGATGCCAAGCAGATTGCGGCCCACCGTATGCAGAAACAGCGGGCCAAGGAACTGGCTAAGAAGAGCCGGGCTAATTTACAAAAAATGTTTGAGAATCTTGGCACAGCTGAAATCAAAGAGCTTAAACTCATTGTCAAGGCTGATGTTCAGGGCTCTATTGAAGCGCTTAATGATTCCCTCAAAGATCTGGCCAAGGAAGAGGTGGATGTTAAAATCGTTCATTCCGGTGTGGGCACCATCAATGAGTCTGATGTCTCCCTGGCTGCTGTCTCCGATGCCATTATCATCGGGTTCAATGTCCGACCCACACCCCAGATCCGCAAGCTGGTCAAGGATGAGAATGTGGATATGCGTTTCTATGACATCATTTATGATGTGATTAATGACATCAAAGCCGCCCTTGACGGTATGATGCCCTCCACCTTTCAGGAAAATATCATTGGCCGGGCCGAGGTTCGCGAAACTTTTGTGGTTCCTAAAATCGGAACCATTGCCGGGTGCGGTATTACGGAAGGCAAGGTGGTGCGCGGCAAAAAGGTGCGTCTGCTGCGTGACGGTATTATAAAATGTGATACGGGGCTCTCTTCCCTGCGCAGGTTCAAGGATGATGTCAAGGAAGTTGAACAGGGATATGAATGTGGTATCGGTCTTGAAAAGTATAATGATATCAAGGTTGGTGATACCATTGAGTGTTATGAAGTTGAAGAAGTTAAATACCAGGGATAGCAGGATAGGTCTATGAAACCCTATACACGTGCCGAGCGGGTCTCTATACAGATTCAGCAGGCTATAACAGAGCTTTTGTCCAAGAAGATGCAGGATCCCAGAATGGAGATGGCAACGATATCCGGCGTGAAAATGTCCCCGGACCTCAGTTTGGCCTATGTCTATGTTACGGTGTTCGGGGATAAAAAAAGAATTCGTGAAGCCCTCAAAGGATTCCAGAAATCAAAGGGGTTTATTAAGAAAAGAATCGCCCCGAAACTGGGCCTGCGGTTGATGCCGGACCTGCGCTTTATTCATGATGACTCTTTTGATAACGCTGCCCGTCTGGATGCCTTGATTGATGCGGCCCCCAAGGGAGAGAACCGGGGAGAGGACGATATGTCCGGTGCTTTGGAAGGGTCTTGCGACCACCCTGATGAATGAAAAGCGGAATTCTTGTTGTTAATAAACCCAAAGGCATCTCATCGGCCGGGGTGGTCAACCGGCTCAAGCGTCTGCTCAAGGTAAAAAAAATCGGGCATACAGGAACCCTGGATCCCTTTGCCACAGGGGTCCTGCCCATTGCCGTGGGTAAGGCCACCCGGATTTCAAAATATTTTCTAAAAGGTGTAAAAGGCTACTATGCTCAAGTCACTCTTGGCATCGAAACCGACACCTGTGATTGCACCGGACGTGTCACGCACACGGCTTCTTCCGCTCCTCTTGCCGCCTTGGATTCAGATCACGTCAAAGATGTTGTGGCAGGCTTTTGGGGTCCCCAGGAACAGATTCCTCCTGCTTATTCGGCCCTGAAGCATAAAGGCCAGCCCCTGTATAAACTGGCCCGTCAGGGACAGATTATTGAAAAGCCGCCCCGGCCCATTGAAATCATGTCCATTGCCATGGAAAATTATCGTATAGATACGAACGGCCACCCGATTTTTGATATGTCGGTGCTATGCTCAGGGGGCACTTATATTCGCAGTCTGGCCCACGATATCGGGGTGGCATTGGGGTGCGGTGCCCATTTGTCTGAATTGCAGCGCACCCGGTCCGGTCAGTTTAAAATTGAGCATGCTCTGGATCTTGATTGCTTTGAAGAAATGTCACCCTCCGATATAGATGCCCGATTTATATGCATGTCCAGATGTCTGGATTTTCTTCCGGCCATCGTTGCAAACAGTGAAACAGCCGGAAAAGTTAAGCATGGCCAGCCTCTGTTTGTGACAGAATTTCCCATGCCCGATACACTGCTGATTGCCGGTGATAAAAACCAGCCCCAAAACAGTATGTTGGATATCCGGGTGCTGGATTCCGATGATAACCTGCTGGCAATTGTAACCCCGGATAAATACGGGAAAACATACAAATATTGTTGCGTTTTTAATGCGTAACTGGTAAAAATATCAGACTAAGTCTTCGATGTCTGAATAGTTTATTGGCTTTTTTCTGAATGGAATATTGGATAAAAGGCAATTTATGTGAACCGTTTGCATATTTATGGCATCGAATTTTTATTTATTCCAAATAAAGGAGTCTTACAGTGGTACTACTTGCAGAAAACAAAGAGGAGATGATTGAAAAATTCAAGCTCCATGAGTCCGACACCGGTTCGCCTGAAGTTCAGGTGGCCATTTTAACTCACAGGATCACCTATCTGACCGATCATTTGAAGGCCCATAAAAAAGATCACCATTCAAGACGGGGGCTTTTAATTCTGGTCGGCCGGCGCAGAAGTCTTCTGGACTATCTCAAGAAGAAAGATATTAACAGATATCGTTCATTGATCGAGACGCTCGGACTCAGAAGATAAAATGACTTTAAACCGGTTTTTGATGCGTTTTGGGTCAAAAACCGGTTTTTGTTTTCAGCAGGGCGGTACAAGACGGGAATGGCTTTTATATAAGTTCGCATCTTTGCTATCAAACCAATCTTGGCTCTTACGGAGATGTTTGATGGTAAATATGCGGGTTTATTATATTTAAGCCTGGTTTTCTCCCTTATGCCGCCCGATTTTTATTTTTTTTACAGGAGAATTTATGGAAAAAGTTGTTTCAGCCGATATCGGCGGCAAAGAATTAATTATCAGTACAGGAAAAATTGCCAAGCAGGCCTCCGGGGCTGTGACGGTTCAATATGGGGAAACAGTGGTGCTTGTAACGGCGGTGGCTGCCAAAGACCCCAAGGAAGACATAAGCTTTCTGCCTCTGTCCGTTGAATACCAGGAAAAAATTTATGCGGCGGGCAGAATTCCGGGGAACTATTTCAGACGGGAAATCGGCAGGCCTTCGGAACAAGAAACGTTAAATGCCCGTCTAATTGACCGGCCCATCCGGCCTTTGTTCGAAGATGGCTATAATTTTGAAACCCAGGTGATCGCAACCGTGATGTCCACGGATAAATTGTGCGAACCGGGCATTCTTGCCATGATCGGGGCTTCTGCAGCCCTTGAAATTTCGGACATCCCCTTTAACGGCCCCATTGCCGGTGTCAAGGTGGGACGGGTGAACGGACAGTTTATTGCCAACCCCACGCCGGCACAGATGGAACAAAGTGACATAGATCTGACCGTGGCCGGTTCCAAAACCGGTGTGGTCATGGTGGAAGCCGGTGCTGACATCGTATCTGAAGCGGACATGCTGGATGCCATTTTCTTTGGTCATCAAGCCATGCAGCCTGCCATAGCTCTGCAGGAAGAGTTGAAAAGTACCGTGGGTAAGGAAAAACGCATATTTACACCGCCGGAAAAGGATGAGGCGCTTGCCGCCAAGGTTCAGGCGTGGGCCTGGGATAAGGTTCATGAAAAGGTTCAGATTAAAACCAAAATTGAGCGTCAGAACGCCATCAGCGCACTTAAGGATGAGGCGGTTGCCCGATTTGAATCTGAGTATCCGGAAAAAGTCAAAGAGATCAAGGAGGTTTTCAGCAAAACCGTGAAAAAAGTCTCCAGGGATATTGTTCTCAAAGAAGGCAGACGCATTGACGGCCGTGCCTTTGATGAGGTTCGTCAGATCACCTGTGAAGTGGGTTGTTTGCCCCGCCCCCATGGTTCGGCCTTGTTTACCCGTGGTGAAACACAGGTTTTGGGCGTCCTTACCCTGGGTTCCGGGCTGGACGAACAGCGTATCGAGACCCTGGACTCCAATAATGAAACCCGGGCATTTATGCTCCATTATAACTTCCCTCCCTATTCCGTTGGCGAGGTGAAGCGTCCGGGTGGGCCGTCCCGCCGGGATATCGGCCATGGGAATTTGGCCCACAGGGCTCTGAACCCGGTCGTTCCACCCCATGATGAATTTGAATATACTATCCGTCTGGTGGGAGAAGTCATGGAATCCAACGGGTCTTCTTCCATGGGAACGGTATGTTCCGGGTGCCTGGCCCTGATGGATGGCGGTGTGCCCATTAAAGCCCCGGTATCCGGCATCGCCATGGGGCTGGTCTCTGATGAAAACAACACGGTTGTCCTTTCCGATATCCTTGGGGACGAAGACCATTTCGGCGATATGGACTTCAAGGTTGCCGGTACTAAGGACGGCATTACCGCGTTGCAGATGGATATTAAAATCAAAGAACTGTCCAGACAGATTATGGAAACTGCTTTGAACCAGGCCAATGGGGGTCGCCTGCACATTCTGCAGAAAATGCTCGATACCCTGAATGAGGCAAGGGCGGAGATATCTCCCCGTGCGCCCAAGATCGTATCCATACAGATCAACAAGGACAAAATCCGGGATATCATCGGTCCGGGCGGCAAAGTGATCCGGGCGCTGCAGGCCGAGACCAACACCACCATTGAGGTGAATGATGACGGCATTGTGAAGATTGCCGCGGAAAACGAAGAAGATTCCGCCAAGGCCATGGCCATGGTTAAAGACATTGCCATGGATCCGGAGATCGGTGCCATCTATGAAGGAGCCGTGGTAAAAATTACCGACTTTGGTGCCTTTGTAAACATCAAGTCGGGCACGGACGGTCTGGTTCACATTTCGGAACTGGCAGACTACCGGGTTAAGACGGTCACCGATGTGGTCAAGGAAGGCCAAGTGATCAAGGTCAAGGTGCTGGATATCACCCGGGATGGAAAAATAAAGCTTTCCTATAAAGCAGCCCAAAAAGATGCAGAAGAAGCAGGAGAATAGCTCATTCTGCCTGTGTCCCCTTGCCAGCGGCAGCAAGGGGAATGCTATCTTTGTATCCACACCGGATACTGCCGTACTTGTTGATGCAGGGCTTTCAGGCATAGAGACCCAGCGCCGGATGACTGCTGTGGGAAGATCTGCACAAGACCTGAAAGCCATCATCATCACCCACGAACACACCGATCACATTAAAGGGGCAGGGGTATTGAGCCGCAGGTTTGATATTCCTGTTTATGTGACGAAAGAAACCTTTAATGCCTGCCAGGGCTTAGGCAAAATTGAGCGCCTTAATTTTTTTGAATGCGGGGCTGCCTTTGAAATCGGCTCCCTGGCTGTCACCCCCTTCTCCATCAGCCACGATGCCTGCGATCCTGCAGGTCTTACCTTGAAACACCAGGGAAAAAAGATCGGCATTGCCACGGACCTTGGCGTGGTCACAAATCTTGTCCGAACCCATCTAAGTTGTGTCAATGCGCTCTATATTGAGGCCAACCATGATCCTGAGATGCTCATGACCGGCCCTTATCCCTGGCATCTGAAGCAGCGGATTCAGTCGCGAACCGGTCATCTTTCCAACCAGGATGCAAGGAATCTGGTGACAGATGTTTTTCATAAGGATCTTGACCATGTGATTCTTGCCCATTTAAGCGAGGAAAACAATTCTCCTGAAAAAGCAGCCACAGAGATCTCTAAAAATCTTGATCCTTTGTCCACGGCACTGCATGTTGCCGGACCGGATCAACCCGGTGAAATGATCTGGCTGTAGTTCAAGGCCGGGATAAACGCCGGAAGATTGACATCGACCACTTATTGCGGTTAGGATGTACTTGTATTTATAAGTCACTGCACTTAGTCGGCCTAAAACCCTAAATCTAAGACCCTTCTCATGGAAGCTCTAATCGCTCGCTTATATTGTGGGGTCAAAATTGGAGATAAATATTGAGTATCAGCTTTCGGTTTTTAGGTGTTTGATGGTGATAACTATTAATAATAGTTCGGGGTTTTGAACCTTGCATTTGGGAAATTTCGTTTCTGAAATAGTCATCATGAAGAATCCGGGTGTCCTGTTTTTATAGAGGCAAATCCATGTGGTTGCCTTTTTTTGTTCTCAATCGAACTATTCCAAAAAATAAACAAAAAGAAATTAACTGGATGTATAGAGTGCATGAAAACGAGTGGGGAGTATTCTCCCCACTGAGTGTCATCGCTTTGCCTTGAGTTAAGAAGTATGGCAAGCATAGGCGCAGTAATAACAGCCATCAACTTGGGAGAAATAACCTTTCGCTTTTTGAACAGCAGGATAACAACTGTCATAATCTCCCAAGTAAATTCTGTTTTCAGGATTTGGCAAGTATACGCAGCCGGTTTTATGAACCTCATGATCGCCGTTCTGTTGTTGATTTCTATTCACATAATACAAAGCCATGATTCAATTCCTTCCACAATTTCATTTTTCTTTCCGGACCCCTTTAAAGGGTTTGTTATCAGATTTTTGATCCATCCATTGCCCGGTTTCTTTATCCCGTTTTGTCCATCTGTCATTCTTAGGATTGTAAGTCTGAGAGCGATTCCTAACTGCGCCTTGCCTTTTGTCATCTCCAGTCGGTGGATTTGTAGCCACTTGAATACTCCTTTTTAAAAATTATGTTTGTTGAATTCAAAAATCCTATCAGCATAAATGGTGCCAACGGTATCTTTAATCTGAAAATGCAATAATAACCATTTGAAATTATTTAATATATAAACAGCATGTCTGTATTTGTTGCTGTGTTTATTCTAAAGAAGATTGATCGCTTGGATAAAATTTCTTGTATCTTCATAAAATAATTTATATGAATGACCTCATGAATACTATTTTAGCATGCTGGATAGGTTTTACGGATATAAAGGCCTCTAAGGATAATTCTGATATTGGTTTAGGACCGATCGCACAGGCGGTTGCATCCAGAGAATACGACGAGATTTGTTTGATAAGCGATTTACAATCCGGAGATACTGAATCCTATACCCAGTGGATAAAAAGCAAAACAAAATCGCCAATAAAGGTGTATCAAGAAAAGTTGAGCGGCCCCACTGTTTTTTCAGAAATCTATGAATCTGCGGTCAGGGTTGTTGAAGATATAAAGAAACGGCATAAGGAGGATATTAATCTTACATTCCACATTAGTCCGGGCACGCCGCATATGGCTGCTGTATGGATTATCCTTTCAAAGACCCGCTTTCCGGCAGAGATAATCGAGTCATCCTTAAAATATGGGGTCCGTACCGCATCAATACCATTTGATATTTCCGCTGATTTTATACCTGATTTACTAAGGAAGTCAGACAGAAACCTTGAAAGGATTGCAGCAGGATTTTCTTCGGATGCTCAGGAGTTTTCTGATATCATCCACCGGAGCGACACAATGACACGCGTCGTAGTAAAAGCCAGACGAATTGCTCCTCGCTCAATCCCGGTGCTTATCGAAGGAGAATCCGGAACAGGCAAGGAACTGTTTGCCCGCGCCATCCATAAAGCGAGCCCCAGAAAGGAAAAACCGTTTGTCGCCATCAACTGCGGGGCCATCCCGGTAGAATTGGTTGAGTCTGAATTTTTTGGGCATGAAAAAGGGGCCTTTACAGGTGCCAGTTCGTCAAGGATCGGTCATTTTGAAGCAGCCCATGAAGGGACCGTGTTTCTCGATGAAATCGGGGAACTTCCCAAAGACATGCAGGTCAAACTGCTTCGAATCCTTCAGGAAGGCGAAGTTAAAAAGATTGGAACAACAATAACCCGAAAAGTTGATGTAAGGGTCATTGCTGCAACAAATCGGAATCTGATTGAGGAGGTAGCCGCAGGATCTTTCAGGAACGACCTGTTTTATCGATTGGCGGTGGCAGTCATTAAACTGCCGCCGTTAAGAGAAAGACAGGGGGATATCAGCCTGTTGATTGATCAGTTCTTATCCCGGATCAATCAGGAGGGAGTCAATGAGCCTGGCTATAGACATAAAAAAATTTCTGCTTCAGCAAAAAATATTATGCTTCAGCATGCATGGCCGGGAAATGTTCGCGAGTTGCAGAATACTCTCACCCGGGCTGCGGTATGGTCACTGGATGAAGTGCTTGACGATGAGGACATCCGGGAGGCATTGCTTCAGGTCCCTGAAAGAGGACACGGAGTTGAAAACATCCTCAATAGATCAATAGAACAAGGATTGGATCTTCCTCAAGTCATAAAAACAGTAGCGGTTCATTACCTTGAAAGAGGGCTGTCAGAATGCCATGGGAATAAGACACAAGCTGCTAAAAAACTGGGCCTGACAAGTTACCAGACTCTGAGCAACTGGCTTAAAAAATATGGGCTTGAATAAGTTTGGCATGCTCATTGCTATAAATCAACCGCATGAAGGATAAAAATATGAGTGCACAGACGACTGAAGCTGATGCAAGGATTCTCATAGATGACTTGCTAAAAGAGGCTCTCTGGGACCCGGCAGACAAATCTCAGGTGTTGACCGAGGTATATATCCAAAGTGCAGATCAAGATCTTTCAGCAGAATTTAAGGTTGAAGAAAGTCAATCCGGTTATGGGGAAAAAGAAATCCCAGGGAAAATAAAAAAGTCGGTTTCAGGCCGGGCGGATTATGTTCTTCAGGATAGCCAAGGCAGGCCCCTTGCCGTTATTGAAGCCAAAAAGAATGCCATCAATCCGTATGTGGCCAAGCAACAGGCCCTTCCCTATGCACAGGAACTGGGGGCCCCCTTTATTTTCCTGACCAATGGAGAGCTGATCTATTTCTGGGATTACCGCAACGATGATGCCAGGATTGTCGCCTCATTTTACTCCCGCCGGGACATGGAGAGAATCGTCGAGTCTCGAAAGAACCGGAAGCCCATGGCCACCATCGAAATCCCGGAATACTACATCCGCCAGGGAGAAACCCGTGCTTTAAGGCCCTATCAAAAGGAAGCCATGCGTGCACTTGATCATGCGGTTGAGCTTGGGAAAAAGCGATTCCTTATTGAGCTTCCAACAGGAACCGGAAAGACGGATCTGACGACGCTCTATATCAAAAGACTGATTGAGGCCGGTTGGGCTGAGAGGGTTCTTTTTTTAGTAGACCGTGAGCAACTTGCCAAACAAGCCATTGAAGCCATTCAGGATCTTCTGGGAAGCCAGTACGGCAGTTACTGGCTCAAGCCCGGCATGGCCAGGCAGGAAAAGCAGATCACCGTTTGTCTCTTGCAGACCATGATCAACCGTTGCCAAGAATACACCAGCGGTTATTTTGATGTGGTGGTCATGGACGAAAGCCACCGTTCCATCTATGGAGCCTGGCAGGCCTCCCTGACCCGGTTTGATGCGCTCCATATCGGCCTTACCGCTACCCCGGCCAATTACATCGACCGCAACACCTATGAGTTCTATCATTGCAAGGCAGGTCAGCCTGATTTTTCCTACAGCATACAGGAGGCCTTTGATGCAGGCTTTTTATCCAGATACAAGTTTGCCACCGGAATTACCGAGGTGATCGCCGAAGGGGTGGATGTGGATGAAGAACATTATGAGCCGGCCAAATTCGAGCGGGAGTGGACCAATGAAAAAACCAACCGGATTATGATGGAAGAATTTGACCGCCTGGCCTGGGAGTCCTATAAGGAACTGGCCCCCGGCCAGAAAACCGGTCCCGGGAAAGCCGTTGTTTTTGCCATTACCAAGCATCATGCAACCCGGCTGACCCAATATCTCAATGAACTTCACCCTGAGCACAAAGGCAACTATGCCGTGGTTATCACCTCAGACGTGTCAGACCCGGATGCATTGATCCGGCAATTCAAGAAGGAAACCTACCCCATGGTGGCGGTCAGCGTGGGCATGCTGGATACTGGATTCGACTGCCGTGAAATCCTGCATCTGGTTATGTGCCGACGGGTGATGAGTCCCATTCTCTATCAGCAGATGCGCGGCAGGGGTACACGGTTGGCACCGCATATCCAGAAAAAGAAATTTGTCATATACGATTTTTTCAACAACCATAAGCGCTGGAACGATACGGACACCGACGTGTTCACAGGCGGAAGCAAGGGCATTACAGCGCCGGGCGGATCAGGCGGCAAGCCGGAACCAAAGGAATTGATCGAGCTGGGTGTTGATGATGAATGGCTGGAAGCCGTAAGCTATATTGAGGTGGGACCCGAAGGCGAGAGGATCGACAAAAAGGAATATCAGACCCATTGGGAAAAGATGGTCAGGGAAATGAGCGAAGAAGACCCCGTCATCGAAAAGGTTAAAACAGGGACACCGCTTTCCGAACAGGAAGAAGAAAACCTGGCCCGCCGTCTCAACAGTCCCCGGCACTATTTCAATGAAGAAAACCTGCGTAAGGCATACAAAAACCCGGTGGGCAGTCTGGTCGATTTTATAAAGGCCGCACTCGGTCTCTTGAAAATTAAAAGCCGGGATGAAAAACTCGAAGAATTGTTCAGAGCCTGGCTCGTCTCCAAATCCCTGGCTCCGGACCAGGCTCAGTATCTGTCACTTCTCAAGAACCGGGGGATTGCCACCGGCAAAGTGCAACTGGATGATTTATTCAAACCGCCGCTGTCCATTCTCAATGCCGCGGGTATCGGTATCGAGCTGTTCGGTGAGAAGGGCTTGCAGGAAATCGTGGAAGATCTTAACAACCATGTTTTCAGTATAACGGCCTGATTCATGGCCTGGAGGGGAAAATGAAAAAAAACATTGAGAAACAGCATCATCAGACGTTTGAAAACCTGAAACAAACGAATACTGACGGTATGGAATTCTGGTTTGCCCGTGATCTTCAAGCCGTTCTGGATTACAGTAGTTGGGACAAGTTTAAACGGGTCATAAACAAGGCGATTAAATCCTGCGCCAACTCTGGTCAGCGACCTGAAAACCATTTTTCCCAAGTGGTAAAAATGGTCTCTATTGGTTCCGGAGCTGAAAGAGAGATTGAAGATCATCAACTTTCCCGTTACGCCTGTTACCTGATCGTCCAGAACGCAGATCCTTCCAAACCGATAATTGCCAACGGCCAGACCTATTTTGCCATTCAGACTCGGCGGCAGGAGCTGGCGGATGACGAGGTATTTCAAAAACTCAAAGAAGATGAAAAACGGCTTTTTCTCAGAAACGAATTAAAGGAACACAATAAACAACTGGTGGAGGCAGCCCAGCAGGCCGGGGTTGAAACCACCCTGGATTTTGCCGTTTTTCAGAATCACGGTTACAAAGGACTGTATGGCGGATTGGATGCCAAGGGCATCCACCAGCGGAAAAAATTGAAGAAAAGCCAGAAGATATTGGACCACATGGGCAGTACCGAACTGGCCGCCAACCTGTTCCGGGCCACCCAGACCGAAGAGAAACTGCGCCGGGAAAACACCCAGGGGAAAGCCAAAGCCAATCTGACCCATTACGAGGTCGGGGCAAAGGTTCGTCAGACCATTAAGGAACTGGGCGGCACCATGCCGGAAGATCTTCCTTCTCCTCAAAAGGGAATCGGCCAGTTGGAACGTGAACAGAAAAAACTCGAAGAAAAATAAATTTCAAACCGGAGAACTCATTGGACCAGGAAATAAGAAAAAAACTCAGCCGGATCACCAACATCCTCTGGGCAGGCGGGGTGACCAACCCCGTGACCTATATCGAGCAGATATCCTATCTCATTTATCTGAAACTTCTTGACGAGGAAGAGATGAGCCGCGAGCTACGGGCCCGACTCAAAGCAGGGAACGGCAAGCGTCTTTTCCCGGATCAGGCCGAACGCTTTCGCTGGATCAAATGGAGGTTTTACAGCGGCAACAAGTTGCGTGACTTTATCCGCGACGAGGTCTTTCCCTATATGGCCTCCCTGGTCAAGGATGAGCCCCAGGTGGCTGAATACTTCAGGGATGCGGTCCTGGAGATCACCGACCCCAATGTCCTCAAACAGGTGGTGGACGAGCTGGACACCATTGATTTCAGGAAACTCGGGCCCGATGTCAAGGGCGACATCTTTGAATACCTGCTCACCCATCTGGGGCAGTCTGCCTTGAATGGACAGTTCCGGACCCCCAAACAGATCCGGGCCTTTATGGTGGCCATGACCGACCCGGATATCGGCGACACCGTGTTTGATCCGGCCTGCGGTACGGCCGGCTTTCTGATCGATACCGTGGATTATCTTCTGGCCAGATACAGTGAAACGCCCCAGGAGCTTCCGATCTATGGGGAGGACTGGCTGGAAAAAAGGGGTCAGACCCTGGCCGAAGCCAGAAAGGAAATGCCCAATCTCCAGACCTTCAGAAAAGGGGCCGGTGAAAAAATCCCGGACTGGGGCCTGCTTGAGGCATCCATTTTCGGCACCGATGTCTCCCGTCAGATGATGCGGATTTCCATGATGAACCTGGTGCTTCACGGCATCGGCAAGTCCCCTATTAAACGGGCCAATGTCCTGTCCGAGATGGGCGGCCTCACCGAGGACGACCTGAACCGCCGGTATAAGGTAATCCTTTCCAACCCGCCCTTTGCCGGGGTGCTGCCCAAAGATTCCATCCGCCATGACCTGCCCACCAGTTCCAAGAAAAGCGAACTGCTCTTTCTGGCCCTGATGATGGAATCGCTTGCCCCTGGCGGCCGATGTGCGGTAGTCGTGCCTGAAGGGGCGTTGTTCGGGTCAACAGGTGCCCACAAGGATCTGCGTAAAAAACTGGCCACGGATTTTGAAATCATAGCCGTGGTGTCGCTTCCGGCCGGGGTGTTCAAGCCCTATGCCGGCGTCAAGACCTCGGTCCTGGTGTTCAGGAAACCGGTAACCCCACCCAAAAAGGGACAGGCGGCCACCCGGAAAGTCTGGTTCTATGAGATCAAGAACGACGGTTATGACCCGGACAAGATCCAGGGCGGCGGCCGTCCCGAGACCCCGGACAAGAATGATATCCCCGGCCTGTTGAACGCCTGGACTGAATACAGGGAATCCGAGTTTCAGAATCCGCCCGGCAAACAGGCCGGTGTCATGCTGCCGCCAGGCTCACAGGAGCCCAAATACTGGTGGGCTGAATTTGAGACCATCGAGGCTGCGGATTACAATCTTACTGCCAACCGTTATAAACCCCAGATTGCTGAGGCAGTCCCGGAGGAAGACCCGGCGGATCTGATCCGAGGCGTGTTGAAAATTGAGCAGAAAATCGTGGATGGTCTGAATAAACTGTTGAAGGATGTGGAGGCAGCAGGATGAAGTGGGTTACCCTTCCTTTTTCAAAAGCAATTTCTGATGTTACTGGGGGCAATACAAAAATACAGAAGAAGGCTCTTTCATTACGAGGAAAGGTCCCTGTTGTTGACCAGGGGCATGATTTGATAGCTGGCTACACAAATGATGAGGCATATTTTAAAGGAAAAATCCCGATAGTGCTATTTGGAGATCATACAAGAATATTCAAATACATTGATTTCCCTTTTGCCCTCGGTGCAGATGGAGTTAAGGCACTTCAAACAAAAGATTTCCTATACCCAAAATTCTTTTTTTACTTTTGTCAAACCGTTAATATCCCTTCTAATGGGTACAGCAGGCATTTTAAATTTTTAAAACCAGTGCACATCCCCCTTCCTCCCCCCTCCGAACAACGTAAAATTGTGGAAATCCTTGACCAGGCAGACCGGCTGAGAAAACTGCGGGCCGAAGCGGACAAAAAGGCAGAGCGTATCCTTCCCGCTCTGTTTATAAAGATGTTCGGTGATCCTGCTTCGAATCCGATGGGGTGGAAGACCGGTACCCTTGGTGATGTGACACTGGATTTACGATATGGTACATCTATACGATGCGAAACCTATGTTCAGGGTTTTCCTGTGCTTCGTATTCCAAATGTCCTCAGCGGTCAAATAACGATTAGTGATTTAAAGTATGCAAAAATTAGCGACAAACAAGCAAAACCTCTATTGCTTGAAAAAGGCGATATTTTGTTCGTCAGAACAAATGGCAACCGGAATTACGTTGGGCGCTGTGCTGTTTTTGATCTATCTGATCCATACCTTTATGCTTCTTATTTAATTAGGGCACGAATTAATAAAACAAAAGCATATTCAAAGTTCCTGGCCACAATCTTAAATACACCCATCGGACGAAAGTCTATGGAACAATATATAAGGACTACGGCAGGGCAATCAAATATTAACCAAGAAGGGTTAAGGCAAATCCCTATCATTTTACCTCCATTACCCTTACAAGCCCACTTTTTGAACAAAATTGAACAAATAGAGAGTAGCAGGATGCCGAGAGAAAATTGCACTAATACATTTGAAAGATTATTTAACAATCTTCTCCACCGCGCCTTCACCGGCGACCTCACCGCCTCCTGGCGGCAGGCGCATATGAAAGAACTGCTGCAGGAAATGGAAATCCAGGCCAGGGCTCTGGCCGGATAGGAGATAGGCTATGATCACATCACTTCATCTGGGGAATTTCAAAGCGTTTGCCAAGACCCAGAACATTCCTGTCAAACCGCTGACCCTGATTTTCGGAGCCAACAGCGCCGGGAAATCTTCCATCATCCACAGCCTGGCCATGGCTCATGAGGCCATGCGAACAGGAGAGCTGGATCTTTTCCGCACGGATATCGGCGGCAGCTCCATTGATCTTGGCGGTTTTAAGCAGTACATTCACCGCCGTGAGATCACCCGCCGTCTGGAATGGGGCCTGACCCTGGGAACCGGCAGATTCACCGGCCGTCTCAGGGAGATTATGGAACCCATGGCCGACATCACTATGACCCTCACCATGGGCATGCCCCTTGATCCTAAAACCGATGAGCCTGAACCGGGAGCCGCTCCCCATGTAATGACCTATGAGCTTGAAAGTGACGGGCAAACCCTGCTTCGCATGAGCCGGCGGCCCGGCAATCAGATGGCCCTTGATTTACTTCCATATAAACACCCGGTGCTGCAAAGAATCATCAGCGCCCTGCTCGAAGGATTTACCACCACCGGGGCTGTTTCCGGGGAAGATTTGAAATCTCTGGAACAGCCCATGGCAGAAATCATCGCAGGCCTGCGCAGCCCCATGGGCACCTTATTCCCCAAAGGTATCAAGGATGAGGGGCGTGATGAAGACCAATCCGGCAGCCAATTGAACCTGTTTCCGGTCAGCCGCGGCAACCGGCAGGAAGATCTGGCAAAGGCGCTGCGGTTTTTCCTGCCCCGTACCCTGGACGAACTGATACAGGAATTGAACACGGTAATGGGTTCTGAAATAAATCGTCTCCAGTATCTTGGGCCCCTTCGTTCCTACCCGGCCCGGCACCTGGCATTTGCCGAACATGACGATATCAACTGGTATGCGGGCGGCGGGTATGCCTGGGATGTGGTCCGCCGCAATAAAGAGGTCCGGGACAAGGTCAACGCCTGGCTCAGTGATGCAAAAAGACTCAGCACGCCTTACGAACTCGTCATCAAGAATCTCTTGACCATTGAAGATCTTGAGGCGGATTACGAGCATCTTGTCAGCGGTGTTGAAACCGCCATGATAGATGATGACTGGAGCGACTTTGAAACCGCCGTGGGTGAGACCGTTTCCGGCGATCACTTTGGAGAGCTTTATGGTATCCTTGGCAGGCTGAAAAAATCAGAAGAAAAATTCGCAGCTTTCCAGGAATTAATCCTTTATGACCGCCGCACCGAAACCCAGGTTTCCCACCGTGATGTCGGCATCGGCGTCAGCCAGGTTCTGCCTGTCCTGGTCTCGGCCTTTGCGGCCCGGGAAAAGATCATTGCCATCGAACAGCCGGAGATTCATCTTCACCCGGCCCTGCAGGCCGAACTTGGCGATATCTTCATCGAATCCGCTCTGGCCGGAAATAATAACAACACTTTTTTGTTGGAAACCCATTCCGAACATCTCATCCTGCGTATTCTGCGCCGTATCCGGGAAACTTCCGAGAATGAACTGGAGGAAGGTGCCACACCAATCAAACCGGATCAGGTCGCCGTGCTGTATGTGCAACCAGGCAAAAAGGGGTCTGCAATCCTGCACATCCCGGTCAATGAGGAGGGGGAATTTGAACGGCCCTGGCCCCAGGGGTTCTTTGCCGAGCGCGCCAGGGAGCTGTTCTGATGATTTACGAATATGCGATTGAGCCTGAACTTGTGGTGGCCTGGGGAAGGGATCGTGCTGAATTCAGATACTTTTATGAACAGTTCGGCCTGGGGACATCCAGGATGATGGCGGAGTTCCCGAAACTCAAAAACTGGAGGAGATTATTCAGACAGGCGGCTGCAAGCGCTGATTCAACCAACGAGCTGCCCATGATAACAGCCCTGTTTGACCTGCTCAAAGAAAGGCTTATCCGCCGGGAAGGGGCAGCGTATGACGGCACACTTTCTTGGCTGGAAAATGCAGAGTCGGAAAATACAAAACAAGCATTTCATGCCATACTCGCGCAGACCAATCCCAGACAGCGGGCGAATGTAATGACTTCAAATTCAGTTCATAACAGCCCTCTTTGGAGGGTAAAAAAACAAGATTGTTGTTCCCGCACAGCCAGTGATATGGCCGCGCTTGTCCGGGCGATGCTGACAAATTGTTCTGAGGTCCACTTTGTTGACCCTCATTTCGGATCTGAAAATGTCCGGTTTCGAAGACCGCTTGAAGCCTTTCTTCAAATTATTTCTGCCAATCGAAACTGTCGGCCAGTTATCGAAAGAATCGTAATTCATACATCTGATAAAGCAGATTATACTTTTTTCAGGCAGTCTTGTGAGGACCACCTTAAAAGCAAAATGCCGGCGGATTTGATCATCACTTTGCAACGCTGGAAAGAACGTGATGGTGGAGAGAAGCTTCATAATCGTTATATTCTTGCCGATATTGGCGGACTTAAGGTTGACCCGGGACTTGATGATGGTAATCCTGGGGGAAGTTTTGAAGCCATGCTTCTGGAGCGGAATCTTTATGAAAAGCAATGGAATGATTTTATTTCAAATCCGGCATTTGAGAAAGCGGAAGCACCGATTGTAATCAGTGCAGCCAAGGGGAAAAAGTGATCATATCGTATAAAAGCGAATGAATAAAAATTGAATTTTGGTGAGGACTACTTCTCGGATAAGATCCACTTTTTGCAAGAATGAATACCCCGGACTATCCCTGTAAGTCCACACCTTTTCTCAAATTTTTAAAGTGAATGATTTTTGGGCTACCGTTTTAAGCCTGGACACCCCGTAGAATAAGCCTCTTATGAGATGCCGTGTTTTTAAGGCTGACGTCCTGGAAGACTTTGATCAAACGGTTCAGGCTATCCTATCTTAAAACGGTAGCCGCTTTTTGGCAATACCGCAAAACTCACCTTTTTTGATTATTCACCCTTCCAAAAGTACCCCCCGTAGCATAAAGTCTATAAAAAACGCCGCAATCCGCTCCTTTGGTGCTTTCATTGATCGCATCGTAATAAGCCTGCTGGTTATCATGCACCATGGATTCCACGGGAAGGGCGAGAAAGGCTTCATCTAGTTGACCGAGGATAATTGATTGCCAAAGCCGTCCCATGCGACCATTACCATCGGCAAAGGGATGGATAAATTCAAACTCGTAGTGAAAAACACAACTGCGAATGAGCAGATGATCCTCGGCTTTTTGCAGCCAATGGAATAGATCGCTCATCAAGGCCGGAACCCGGTCGGCTGGTGGTGCCATGTGAATGCACTGATCCCCGGCAAAAACACCTACACCACCCTGCCTGAATTTCCCCGGACGATCATCCAGTGATCAGCAAACAATGTGAAAAATAAATATCAGATCTAAAAGGCGCCCAAGATATCAATGAAATGATCTGGCTATAGCTGAAAAGCCATGGTATATTCCTGTCCGCCAATAATTTTAAAGTGATGGACAGTGGGCTGTGAAATAATGCGCTATGCTTTGATCTCCATTGTACTGATGTCGGGTTTTTTTATTTCCGGCTGCAATCTGATATCCCCTGAGCCTGCGACTGTAATGCCTGTTGATATCCCTGATGCCTATGTTTATGATACAGGTGTTGACACGCCCCCAATCAGCAAAGAAGATCCGGATGGCGGGTGGTGGCAGCAATTTGGTATCGATGAGCTGAGCCAACTCATTCAAACAGGTCTTGGCCGCAACTATGATCTGCAGGTGCTTAAAGCCCGGGCTGATCAGGCCCTGGCTGATGTGAAAAGCGAAAAATCAAACCCTGGCCCTTTTCTTGATTACTTTCTTGGGGGCGAACGCACCTATTCCCAATCTAAAACCCGGGGCCAGTCTATCACCAGGGATCATGAACACACTTATTCCGCCTCCCTGGATGCTGAATATACCCTGGATCTGTGGGGGAAAAATCGTGCCGATGTCAATGCAAGAGAGCTGGAATACCTTGCTGCGGTCCGGGATTTGGAGGATGGGGCGCTGACCTTGTCCACGGATATTGCAGATACCTGGGTGGATATTCTGTCTGTTCGGATTCGTATGGAAGTGCTTGCGCGGCAGATAGAAGCCAACCGGATGACACTAAAACTGCAGGAGCTTCGTTTTATCAACGGCAAGGCCACAGCCCTTGATGTCTCCCAGCAGCGGGAAGCCCTGGCTCAGGTTCTTTCTGCCATGCCTTTGCTTGAAAAAGAAGAAAAGCAACTGCTGAATGTTATGGGCCTGTATCTGGGGCGGACACCGGGGACGCCTGTGGCCGTCTCTACTGGCGATCTGCCCCAAAGTTTTCTGGCCCCCCAGCCCGGTATTCCCTCCGATTTGCTCGAAAACAGGGCCGATATTAAGGCTGCCCGGATGCGTCTTAAAGCGGCTGCCCTGGATGTGGAGGCGGCCAAGGCAGATTTGTTACCGCAACTGACCCTGTCTGCCTCGGCCGCTTTTTCCAGCGGTTCCCTGGACCTGCTGTTCCAGAACTGGGTACTCTCCCTGGGCGCTGCCCTGGCTGGCCCTTTGCTGGACGGCGGGGCGCGCGAAGCCGAAATCGAACGCACCCGGGCCATGGTTCGTGAAGCACTTAATGTCTACGCTAAAACCGTTGCCACTGCCATTTGCCAGGTGGAGGATGCCCTGGTGGCCATTGACCGGCAGAAAACCTACATTGAACTTTTAGCGCAGCAGCTGGCAGCCGTTAAAGTGACCCTGCAGGATGCCCGGGTTCAGTACCTCAACGGTCAGAGCAGTTATTTGAACTATCTTGCGGCCTGGGCCTCCATGGAAAGCCTGGAGCGTCAGCTCATCAGCGAACAGGCAACCTATGTCAAAGAACGAATTGCTCTTTATAAAGCAACCGGCTGGCGGCGTGAGTTTTTCAAAGCACCCCCGGCACAAGATAAAAATACCGGAGCCAACTGATTTATGAAACGGATTGCTTCACAGACCTCCCTGGGTGTAACCCTTTTGAAAATTATTCTGCCTGTATGCCTGATAGCCCTGGGTGTTACCGGTTTTTGGTACTACAAATCAAAAGTCGTGAAATTCAAACGTAACCCTGCTGTCAAAACAGCTCCGGTGGTCGATATCATGAAAGTGAATCCCAGCCGTGTTACTGCACAGATCCGGGCCATGGGTACGGTTCAGGCGGATCGGGAGGTGGTGATTAAATCCCAGGTGGCCGGCACGGTCATCCAGGTGGCCCCGGAATTTGTCCAGGGGGGATTAATCCGCAAGGGCCAGCTCATGGTCCGGATTGATCCGGCGGACTATGCGCTGGCCGTGAACAAGGCCCAAAGTGCTTTGGCCCAGGCCCAGGCTGATTTTGAAATTGAAAAGGGGCGGCAGCAGATTGCAAGGGAAGAGCTCAAACTCATGTCCATGATGTCGCCCAATGAGGTGCAGGAGACCAGCCTGGTGTTGAGAAAACCCCAGCTTGAACAGGCCGGGGCTGCCGTGGCAAGTGCTCAAAGCGACCTTGAAACCGCCCGCCTCGACCTGGAACGTACCCGGATAATTGCCCCCTTCCATGCGCTGGTGCGATCCAAAGAGGTGGATGCCGGAGCTATGACCGCAGCCCAGGGCGCCCTTGCCACCCTGGTGGACGTGACCTGCTACCAGGTGGAAGTCCAGGTGCCCCTGGATCGCTTGGACCGGATTCGGGTGCATGAAACCAACGGGAGCCCTGTGCGTATCCGTTCCCTTTATGCGGGCCGGGAATGGGATGGACGTGTGGTGCGGACCACCGGGGCGGTAACTGAGCAAAGCCGCATGGCAGGCGTCATTATCCGGGTGGATGATCCCTTGGGGCTCGGGTCGGCCAAAGGGCGTCCTGCCATGCTGCTTGATGATCACGTTGAAGCGCTGATTGAGGGACAGGTTTTTGACAATGTGTTTTCCCTGCCCCGGACCCTGATCCGGGAGGATTCCAGTTTGTGGATATATAAGGACGGGCGCCTGGAGATCCGTAAGGTGGCACCCGTGTGGATTGAAAATGATCGGGTGTTCATCCAGTCCGAGCTTTCCCCTGGTGATCTTGTGGTCTGCTCTGATCTTTCCGCGCCTGTCTCGGGCATGGCCGTGACCCTTGCTTTGGGGGAGAGCCGGTAATGCCTGAACACAATCCTGGCTTTTCCGGTCCTGCAGGGCAGGGTCCAAGAGGTGCCATGGCCTGGATGGCCGGCAACACCGTGGCTGCCAATCTGCTCATGGCGATTTTCCTTGTGGGTGGTCTTTTTATGGCATTTAACATCAAGCAGGAAGTGTTCCCCGAATTCTCCATGGATTCGGTGAGTATTTCGGTCTCCTATCCCGGGGCCAGCCCCGAAGAGGTGGAGTCCGGTATTATTCTGGCTGTGGAAGAGGCGGTGCGGGACCTTGAAGGCATTGATGAAATTACCTCCCAGGCCTCGGAAGGCCGTGCGTCGATCACCATAGAAGCCCTGGACGGTGCTGATGTCACCCGGTTGTGGCAGGAGATCAAAAGCGAAGTCGACCGGATTGACACCTTTCCGGATGAGGCTGAAGATCCGGTGATCGCCATTACCTCCCGGCAGCGGGAAGTGGTGCGTCTGGCCCTTTACGGGGATGCCCCGGAAACCACCATGCGGGATCTTGCCGATGATATCAGGGACAGGTTTTTGTCCGATCCTGAAATTACCCAGGTGGAACTGGAAGGCGTCAGGGAGCGTGAAATCCTGGTGGAGATCTCCACCAATACCCTGCGGCGCTACGGCATGACCCTGTCCGATGTCGCGGACGCCGTTTCCACGGCTTCGGTGGAACTGGGCGGCGGCGCCATCAAGTCCGGGGGCGGAGATATCCTGCTGCGCATCAAATCCCGGAAAGATTACGCCCGGCAATATGCAAAACTGCCTATTCTTACCCGGGAAGACGGCTCCCAATTGGTTTTGTCCGATATCGCCAAAGTAAGCGAAGGATTTGAGGATTCGCAGTCCTGGGCTTCATTTAACGGCAAGCGGGCCGTTACCATTGCTGTTTACCGGGTGGGAAAACAGACTCCCACCAAGGTGGCGCAAGCCACCAAAAAGATGCTGGAAAGCATTAATGAGGAGTTGCCAGAAGGGATTCATTTGAGCATTGTCAGGGATTTGTCCATGGTTTTTACCCAAAGGGCGGATCTTTTGCTGAGTAACGCCTATATGGGACTTGCCCTGGTATTTTTGTGTCTTGCCCTGTTCCTTGAGATTCGTCTGGCCTTCTGGGTCAGCATGGGTATTCCCGTTTCATTTTTAGGCTCCTTTATCTTTTTGTCCGCAGCCGATTTCACCATCAATATGGTAAGCATGTTTGCCTTTATCGTGACATTGGGCATTGTGGTGGACGATGCCATAGTGGTGGGGGAAAATATCTATTATTGCCGGCGCCAGGGCATGGGGTTCCTGGATGCCGCCACCCAGGGAACAAAAACTGTTGCTGTTCCTGTTTTCTTTTCGGTAGCCACCAATATGGTCACCTTTATGCCCATCATGTACATCCCGGGTGAAATGGGGAAGATTTTTAAAACCATGCCTCTGGTGGTGGCGGCGGTGTTTGGTGTCTCTTTGATCGAAAGTCTGTTTATCCTGCCGGCCCATTTAAGCCACCGCAACCGCCCTTTGTTTTTTCCTTTGAATGTTCTCGAAGCGTGGCAGGCAAAATTTTCTGAACAGTTTGAAACCATTGTCAAATCTGTGTACGGCAGGCTGATGTCTGTGCTGCTTTCCTGGCGGTATACGGTTTTTACCCTGGGACTTGCCCTGCTGCTCATCACCTTCGGATATGTAAAATCCGGAAAAATGGGTATGGTTCCGTTTCCCAAGGTCGAGTCCGATTACGCCTTCTGTGAGATTTACCTGCCCTATGGCACGCCTGAAAACAAGGTGCGTGAAGTGGAATCCCATCTGGTGGCATCAGCTGAAAAGACCGTTGCGGAAAATGGTAAAGAAGCTTTGTCCACGGGGATTTTTTCCCAGGTCGAAGAGAACCATATCGAAATGAGGATCTATCTGACCGATCCCGAGGTGCGTCCGGTATCCACCTCCGAGGTGACCCGGATTTGGCGGGAAAAAACCGGCGTGGTTTCAGGCCTTGAGACCATTACCTTTGAATCCAACCGGGGCGGTCCCGGTTCCGGTAAAAGTCTGACTGTTTCCCTGAGCCACAGGGATACGGATACCCTGAACCGGGCCGGTGAGGACCTTGCCCGGCATCTGGCTGAATATCCCATGGTATCGGACATTGATGACGGATCTGCCCAGGGAAAACGGCAGTTCGATATCACCCTGACCCCTGCCGGCCACCGCATGGGGCTGACCCCGAGAACCATTGCCGTCAAAATCCGGAATGCTTATCAGGGCGTTGAGGCGGTAAAAAATCAGCGCGGAAGAAACGAGGTTACGGTACGGGTGCGCCTGGCCGAAGGCGAACGTATTTCCGAAACCGCATTTGAAAATTATGTGCTCAATACCCCCAATGGAGAGATCATGCTTCGGGATGCCATTGAAACGGTCAAGGGCCGGGCCTACACACAGATCAACCGGACCAACGGACGGCGTGAAATTCTGGTGACGGCCAATGTCAACCCGCAGTCGTTGTCTGAAAATATTGTCCAGGATATGGAGCAGAAGATCCTGCCGTCCCTTGTGAGCCTTTATCCGGGCCTGTCCTACGGGTTCAAGGGTAAACAGGAAGATGTCAAAGAGAGCGTGGGGGCCCTGGTCAAAGGTCTGGGTCTGGCGTTATTCTGTATCTTTGCGCTTCTGGCCATCCCCTTTAAGAGCTATTTTCAGCCGTTGATTATTATGTTATGCATCCCCTTCGGAATAATAGGGGCCGTGGCCGGCCATCTTATCATGGGATATTCCCTTTCCGTTATGAGTCTGTTCGGCATTGTGGCCATGTCCGGTGTGGTGGTCAACGACTCTTTGGTACTCATTGATTTTTCCAACCGGCTGGTACGCGGGGGGATGCCTGTGGCGGCTGCAATCAGGGCTGCAGGGATTCAGCGCTTCAGGCCTATTCTGTTGACCACGTTAACCACCTGCGGAGGACTGGCGCCGATCATCACGGAAACGTCTCGCCAGGCAAAGTTTCTTATTCCCATGGCCATCTCCCTGGGGTTCGGTATTTTTTTTGCCACGCTGATTACCTTGGGGCTGGTGCCCTGTCTTTATCTGATATTAGAGGATATTAAAGGACTTTTTAAACACGAGGATAAACGTCATGGTTAAAGTGGCGCTTTGTGCCTGATCGTTAGAAAAGTAGTCATCGGCAAGGAGCATATCTATGTGGCTGGTCTGAAAAATGATATACATGAAGTTGAAAAAAGGGACATCATCATGATGGGCTACGGGGGGGTTGTTCCAATTGCAGAGATTGCAGGTATCCGGACTGCAGTTTTGGAAAATAAAGCCATGTACCCAAGGAGTTAATTGAAATGAGATCACTCATCCGCGAAAGCCTGGATCTTCTGAACGACGGCACCCCGTTTGCCCTGGCCGTGATCATCGGCCACAAGGGCTCCACCCCGCGGACATCGGGCAGCAAGATGCTCGTCCGGCCGAACAAAGGCATTTCAGGCAGCATCGGCGGCGGCCTGGTTGAAGCCGAGGTCATTGACGTCTGTGTCGATCTGCTGGACCGGTCACGCTCAAAAACCATGGATTTTAACCTGAACCAGGAGATTAAAGCGGGTATGGATATGGGCTGCGGAGGCAGTCTGACGGTCTGGCTTCGCAGCTTTGTTCCACCTTGTCCTTCGGAACAAATCGAGTTATGGCAGACACTGGCAGACCTGGAGGCCAAGGGGAAAAAGGCTTTGGCAGTTACCCGGATTGCGGCGGACAAAACCGCTGAAATCAGCCTGGTGCTGGAACAGGGTGAGGTGGCTGGCCCGGGCATGCTGCCCAAAGCCCTAATAGATGCGGCCGGGGAAAACCGGTTTACAGGCCCGGGTCCGGTGCGGCAGTTCTACGGGCTGGACGAGTTCATCATTGAGCCCCTGATCCGGCCGGATAGATTGTTCATTTTCGGGGCCGGCCATGTCGGGTTCCAGCTGGCAAAAATGGCCCATTTGACTGATTTTTCCTGCGTGGTCACCGACGATCGGGCCGAGTTCGCCAATGAAGCGCGTTTCCCCCATGCTGCTGAGATCCGGGTGCTGGATGATTTTTCCAGTGCGTTTGACGGTTTGGACATTGACGGCAATGCCTATATCGTTATCCTCACCCGGGGGCATCTCCATGACCAGACCGTGCTGGAACAGGCCTTAAAAACTGACGCCGCATATATTGGTATGATCGGCAGTAAAAAGAAAAAGAAGCAGATCTACGACAATCTGATGGCTAAAGGGGTGGCGCAGGCCCGGCTGGAACAGGTCTATGCCCCCATCGGTCTTAAAATCAAGGCTGAGACTCCGGCGGAGATTGCTGTAAGCATCATGGGAGAATTA
The DNA here is from genome assembly GCF_000233695.2 of Desulfobacter postgatei 2ac9. Lineage (NCBI taxonomy): Bacteria > Pseudomonadati > Thermodesulfobacteriota > Desulfobacteria > Desulfobacterales > Desulfobacteraceae > Desulfobacter > Desulfobacter postgatei. Next base: position 857,277 of record NZ_CM001488.1, read on the forward strand.
ATCAGCGTCAGGGCGGAAAATAAGGAGAACCCCTCCTGATGCCGGCCGCCCTTATCCCGGCAGCAGGTCTCTCCTCCCGAATGGGCCGGTACAAGCCGCTGCTGCCTTTGGGGCGTACCACCATGATTGAAACCGTCATCGACCTGTTTAAAGCTGCAGGGATCCGGGAGATTATTGTGGTCACCGGTCACAACCATGACCAATTGGCAGGGACCGTTGAAGCGGCAGGTGCCAGGCCTTTGTTCAACCCGGATTATGCCTCGGGCATGTTCTCCTCCATTCGCAACGGGGTGGCAACACTGTCGTCGGGTATAGAGGGCTTTTTCCTTTTGCCGGCCGACATCCCGGCCATCCGGCCCACCACCCTAAACTTCATCCGTAGAAAATTCGAGGCGGCCAAAGACAGCTTGATTGTACCGGCATTCAACGGCCAAACCGGTCATCCGCCCCTGATTCCGGCCCGGCTGATCCCCGTCATAACCGGCGCTGATCCTGACGCCAATCTAAGGCGGATCCTGTTTTCAGATCCAAGCCGCATTATCCAACTGCCGGTCCATGACCGGGGCATTCTCATGGATGCCGACACCCCGGAAGGTTATCAGCAAATAAAGCAAAAATATGAGAGACTGGAAATTGCCGATGAAGCGGAATGCCGGTCCATTATTGACCGGGAGCTGCCCGATGCCCCGGCAATTCGGGCCCATCTGCACCAGGTATGTGATACTGCGCTGACCCTTGCCCGGGCTCTCCATTCGTGCGGGCTTGATTTTGATACCGACATCATCAGAGCAGGGGCGCTGCTCCATGACATTAAAAGAAAAGAAGCGCACCATGCCGAGGCCGGCAGTCGTTTTCTCAAAGCGTTGGGATTCCAAAAAATCGCAGATGTTACGGCTGTCCACATGGATCTCACCCCCGGCCCGGAACTGGATGAAACCCAGATTGTCTTTTTTGCAGACAAGCTGTGCAGGGGAGACCAACTGGAACTGGATTACTCAGGTCGATTCCACGAAAAAGCACGCTGTCTGCCCCATGCCGAAAAGGAGATTTTTAAAAGACTTGAAACTGCTCAGCACATACATGCCCGGATCGAATCAGCTGTCGGCCGATCTCTCAGGGAAATTCTCGGATAAAGGCCCCTTACTCTTCATTCTGCGTCACGGACAGATCAAGGGTCATGGTACCCGCCGGTTCATCGGTCAAACCGACATCCCCCTGGATCAGACAGGCCGGGAGCAGGCCAGAAGCTGGCAGGCGCCCTTCGCCGCCGTTGGTTTCAAACAGGTTTACACCTCGGCTTTGACCCGGTGCCGGCAAACAGCGGCCTTTGCCTGCCCTGACAGCACATCCGTTATCGACCGCCGCCTCAACGAAATCGACCTGGGAGAGTGGGACGGCCGGGAATTTGAGCACATCAAAACCAAGCATCCGGATCTATTTGAACAGCGGGGCCGGGATATTTACGGTTTCTGCCCCCCGGCCGGAGAAAGCTTCAAAGACCTTTTTTCCCGGGTGTCACCTTTTTTCAGTCAACTGCCCCTGTTATCGCATACCCTGTTGGTCACCCATGCCGGCGTAATCAGGGCCATGCTCTGCTTTTGGGCTGGTAAAAAAATGGAAAACCTCCTCAACTTTAAAACTCATTTCGGACAGCTGTTCGTGCTGGCTAAGGAATAGGCTTAAATGTCCCCGTCGATGTTAAATTCGATACCTTGGGCAAGCGGCAATTCCTTGCCCCAGTTAATGGTGTTGGTCTGACGTCTCATGTATGCTCGCCACGCATCGGACCCGGATTCACGCCCGCCGCCGGTCTCTTTTTCACCGCCGAATGCGCCACCGATTTCGGCACCGGACGTGCCGATGTTCACGTTGGCAATGCCGCAGTCAGAGCCTTTGTGTGAAAAAAAAATTTCCTGGTACTGCAAGGAGGTTGTGAAGATTGCGGAAGACAGGCCCTGGGGCACGTCGTTATGCAGTTCAAGGGCTTGCTCAAACCCATTGTATTCAATGATGTACAGGATGGGTGCAAAGGTTTCGCTCTGGACAATGGGGAAATCATTTTTTACTTCAGCCACAGCCGGGAACACATAATGACCGCCTTCACAACCGTTCACAGTGGTCCGCTCTCCGCCGTAAAGAATCTTTCCACCGGACGCCTTAACTGCTTTCAGGGCTTGTTCCATAGCAAGGAGAGCCTCTTCGTCAATAAGCGGCCCCATGAGCGTGTCATTGACCAGGGGATTGCCGATCTTAATCTGTTTGTAGGCACTGATCAGGTTGTTGACAAAGGCTTGTTTCACTGAAGAGTGAATGATGATCCTTCGGGTGGAGGTGCAGCGTTGTCCAGCGGTACCCACAGCACCGAACAGCGTGGCCCGGACGGCCATGTCCATGTCTGCGTCTTCGGTGATGATAATGGCATTGTTGCCGCCAAGTTCCAGCAGGGACCGTCCTAAACGACCGCCAACCACTTGACCCACATGTTTACCCATGGCCGTGGACCCTGTGGCGGAAATCAGAGGAATGCGTTTGTCATGGAGCATGGGCTCGCCCACATCGGTTCTGGTGCCGATGACCATGTTGAAAATACTTTCAACACCGTATTTGTCAACCACAGGCGCAAGGATGTTCTGGATGGCAATACTGGTCAAAGGCACCTTTGAGCTGGGTTTGAACACAATCGCATCACCGCAGACAGAGGCAATCAACGTGTTCCAGGACCATACGGACGCAGGAAAATTAAACGCAGTGATCAGCCCGACAATTCCCAGGGGGTGCCATTGTTCGTACATCCGGTGCTCGGGCCGTTCAGAATGCATGGTCGGGCCATAGAGCCGGCGGCTCAGGCCCATGGCGAAATCGGCAATGTCAATCATCTCCTGGACCTCGCCCTCGCCTTCAGCCCGGATTTTACCGACCTCAAGAGAAATCAGGGCACCTAATGTCTTTTTATTCTCCCGTAATGCATCACCGATCTCACGCACCATTTCGCCGCGTCGCGGAGCAGGCATCATGCGGAAGGTTTTAAACGCTTCCTGGGCCTTGGTCATCACTGTTTCATAGTCTTTTTTTTCAGCCATCAAAACACTGGCAATGGGTTTGCCGTTGATGGGGGAATAGGAAACAAGCTCTTTTCCCTTTGTTTCAATCCAACCTTTGCTGCCACCGGTTGTAGCACCGTAATTCACAGATTTAATCCCCAAGGTATCAAGTATTTGTTTTACTTCTGCATTAAATCCGTTGCCCATATCAATCACCTCTTGACACGATTTGTTAATAATCAGAATTTATTATTCTTAATAGTACCGTCGCAGTTGCCCGAAATTGTTAAACTTTATGGGCCTCTTTTATTGCGGCAAGAACCTTGTCCGGTGTAGCCGGAAGGCTCGTAATCAAAGCGCCGCAGGCATTTTCAATGGAGTTGATGACGGCCGGCGCTGTTGAGACCATTGACATTTCCCCAACCCCGGTGGAGCCAAGGGTGCCCCGTTTTCTATGCGTTTCCCTGAAAAACACCGCCATGTCAAAGGCGGTTTTCATTGTAGGGAATTTAAAGGTACGCCAATCTTTTGTTTTTCCGGCGATATACTGTTCACGAAGGGCATATCCCACACCCATATCCATGCCGCCTTCCATCTGTCCCGTAAGGTTATTCGGGTTGATTACAGGCCCTGCGTCAACCACAGAGGTCATCTTTAATACCTTGACCTCTCCTGTTTCTGTATTGACTTGCACTTCGGCCAGTTGAATGGCATGGGTATCAGATTCCGTTGACGGTCCCTGGCCTGTTTCCGGATCCATGGGCGCGGTTTGAAAAGTTGATTTATTGCCCACGTAACGAGTTGGTTTTTCTGCAGACTTAAAGGCATCAAACGTCTTTGATCCAACGTCATCCATGGCTTTTTTCAATTGTTTTAAGGCATCTACGGTAGCGCCGCCAATCATCAAGGTTACCCTGCTGCCGGAGGCGGGACCGGCTGCGGTGGTTTTATCCGTTGTCCGGGTAACAGCACGAACCTTGTCAAGGGGCAGTTCCAGAACCTGTGCCGCCAGTTGGGTAAGCATGGAATCATTGCCTTCTCCAGGGTCTGCTGCCGCAGCGTATACGGTTACACCATCATCCGGTTCCAGTTCCACGGCAGCCGTGGATTTATCTGCCGGGAAACCAATGCCGAACGCAGCAGCACCCAGACCGACCCCGCGTTTGACAGGACCTGTATTATCATGGGCCTTTGCATCTGCCAGGGCTCTTTCATAATGGGGTAAAATATCATCGCAAAGTTCGGGGAACGGCCATACATCGTCCTGGACATGCCCGGTTGCCTTGGTCAGCCCTGTTCTAAGGCTGTTTTGCTTTCTGAACGCCAAAGGGTCTATATTTAATTTTCCGGCAAGCATATTCATGCCGCACTCAAGCGCATAATGCGCCTGTGGGGGGCCTGCACCACGGGCTGCACTTCCCCATGGGTTATTGGTATAAACAAGTTTTGACGCCACCTTTATGTTGGGCACATAATAAGAGCTTGTCAGCATTTGGAGAGCCCGGTTGATGATGACGTTGCCGATGGAGTGATAAGCGCCGTTGTCTACCGTGATATCCATCTCAAGGGCTGTGAGTTTACCATTCTCGTCAGCGCCCATTTTTAATTGAATGTCAAAGGGGTGACGTTTGGATGTAATCATCATGGATTCGGCCAGGCTTGGGATATAACGCACAGGCCGCTTGAATTTCAATGCAGCCGCCGCAGCAATGCCCTCGGTGAAGATTTCCAGTTTCATGCCGAACTGGCCGCCTGAAAAAGGCTCTTCATAACGAATGTTGTCGTATCCGAGAGCTGCCTGCAGCGTTGCCATGTGAAGATGGATGTTGATACTGCGGCCCATAACCACCAGAATGGCATCCTGGCCTTCTCCTTCCATGTAGGCCACACTGTTTTCAGGTTCTAACGGGGCCTGGTGGTTCAATTGGGTCGTGAAGTTTTGTTCAATCACAGCGGCCGCTTTTTTGAACCCTTCATCTGTGTCCCCTTTAATCAAAGGCTGGGAAAAACATAGATTGGGTCGGTGGGGATGAATTTGGGGCGCATCAGGTTCCATCGCCTGCCTGGTGGTGGTTACCTCAGGCAATAGGGAATATTGAACGTCCACGGCCTGGGCAGCGGCCAATGCCTGTTCACGGGTTCGGGCCAGCACGGCGGCAATCGCATCACCCATGGTCCGCACCCGGTTTTCACACAGGATAGGGCGGTCTGCCACAATATATTTTAAGCGATTGGTGCCTTTGATATCTGAGGCTGTCAGTGTGCCGATAAATCCCGGCATTTTTTCAGCCCTGGAAAAATCAATTTTTTCAATCTCTGCATGCATGTGAGGGCTTCGTACCACAGCTATTTCCACAGCATCGGGGATGATAATATCCGAGGTAAAGGCGGCTGTGCCGCATGCTTTTATCATGGCTGACGGCCGGGAATGGGAAACGCCTATTTTGGGGTCGGTCGGCAACGGGGTGAGCTCTTCAGGCTTTTTTTCTCCCCTGAGAAATTGGGCGGCCAGTTGTACGGCGTCAATGATTTTTACATAACCTGTGCAACGGCAGATATTGTGACGCAACGCGTGTTTGATTTCTTCAACCGTAGGGTTGAGATTGGTGTCCAGCAGGGCTTTGGCAGCCATAATCATGCCGGGCGTACAAAAACCGCACTGGATGGCGCCTGCCAGTACAAACGCATGCTGGATAAGATGCGGATTGTTCGGTGTGCCCAGTCCTTCGATGGAGATCACTGATGCCCCATCGAGTTTTTCTACTCTGGTCAGACACGACAATACCGCTTTTTTATTAACGATTACGGTGCATGCGCCGCATTGCCCTTTTCTGTCACAGGATTGTTTGGTGCCGGTCAGGTTTAACTGCTCCCGGAGCAAATCAAGCAGAACCAAATTTTTATCGGCAATCACCTGTCTTTCGCAGCCATTGATTGTTAAATTAATTTTTTTCATTTTTAATCCTTGATTTACTATAATGGTTATAGTGGATCTTGAAGTCAGCCGGGCAAGGGGTCGCTCTTGAAATATAAGGTTTGCCCCCACCAGTTTCTATCCGTCATTCAACAGGCGCAAAGCAAGCGCAGACCCGATAAACCCGGCTGCACCGGTGATCAATATGTTCATGTCCAGTCCTTTAAATTGAAATATGGAATCAGGAAAACTGCTATTCTGTTTTTCCATGTTCTGTGCCCGGTTGGCCGGGATAAACTTGCAAAGTTAATAAACTTCTACAAGTTTATGTGTTGTATCATGATCAGGGCTACATGACAAATCAAGGTGTCCAGTTAAAAAACAAAAATTAAGGGTTTCCCTGATAGGCATTTATTCAAGTCGATGATAAGGATGACGTTCTTGTCAAAACAAGACCTTTGCTTGAGATTGTCAAGACATCCTGGGGTGATTTTTTATCTTAGGATATTAATGAATCTGAAATTGAATTGTTCAGAAAGCATGAACGTAACGGCCGATCGTTGGGAAATAGGACTTTTGTAAAGCAATTGGAGACTATTTTAGACAGACGGCTCAGGCCAAAGAAAGCAGGTCGAAAAAAAATATGTAAGGTGCCCGTATGCCGTAACAACTGTATTTCTAACAGGTTAAAGTCCTGAAGGAGGAATTATCCGTACGCCTTCTTAGCACCGGGAAGCAGCGTCTGGGTAACCAGGGGTTGTAAGTTTCTTATGGGCAAAGATGCAGGCCGTAACGAAAGTGAACCTATATGTAGCCTCGTCAACTAATTGAAGATGCCGACCTTTTGGACATCAAGGGAAGGCCGTAGTGCCTGGGAGTAGAAAACGCAAATCCTTTCAGGTGATCTTCCGGGGTAGCAGGGGATGGCATGTGTCGGAAGAATTGCAGTGCAGTGCGGGAGACCCAATGCGGTTACGGTGAAGGGCCGTTAACTGATGGATATAAGGAGATCCGAAATTCCGATGGGGCTGTATTGGGAGTCGGAGGGGTTTATAGTACCGATTGAGGCTGAGGGACAACATAACCCCGGCTAAGGAAAGGGACCCTACTTTGTTCAAGCAACCAACGAGCGGAGGATCAGGAGATTGCAATATGCTACTAACTCCGGATAGGATCAGGACGCTTCAGAGGAAGCTCTATTGTAAGGCCAAGCAGGAACCGGATTTTCGTTTCTATTCTTTATATGACAAGGTCTACCGGGCTGACATCCTTGGTCATGCCTATCGCCTTGCCCGGGCAAACAACCGGCGGTCGGGGTCGGATCAAATTAACTATTTGAAATTATGATGAATATGGCATAAAAACGCTTCTGAGATCGTCTTAGAAGCCTTATTTGGCCCCCAAAAGAGACCGTTTGAAGTAGGACACATATCATTGGCCCGCGCAAATCGACATTTTAT